>NZ_JBIWKI010000008.1:0-269517 GCF_044765565.1 Streptomyces sp. NPDC102437
TGGAAGCCTCAAGAACTCCCATCATCGCAGGTCACAAGGCACTTCCTCGTTTCCCGAAGAGCCATCCACGGCCGTCACATCGGTGGATCAAGGCTTAGGGCCCGTCAGCCGGTCGCTCCGGGCGGGCCCGTCAGCCGGTCGAGCAGTGCCTCCGCCGCCGGGTTGCCCGGCCGGGGTGCCCGCCCCGCCAGGACCACGGTCCGGCCGGGCTCCGGCTGGCGGATGCTCACACACGGCAGCCCGGCATCCTCACCGATCCGCCGGGGCACGATCGCCACGCCGATCCCGGCCCTACGAGATCTGCACTCCGGGCCACCGCCGGTGGTACGAGGCCAGCTCGGCCGCCAGATCCACGCAGGTCAGCGTCTGGATGGTGCCGATCCTGACCCGGCCGGTCACCAGCCCCGCCACGGCCGCCACCGCGTGCCGTGCCGCCTCGGTCCCGGCGAGCACCGACCGGGCCGCCGGCAGCAGTGCCCGGCCCGCCTCGGTGAGGATCACCCGCCTGCCGGTCCGGTCGAACAGCGCGGCCCCCAGCTCCCGTTCGAGGGTGGCGGAGTTGGCGTAACTCCATCCATCTACGGTATCGATCCCAGTCAGCTGAACCATCTGTTGGACCGCTCCCGGATGCGGGCAGAAGCTGGACGTATGACTCATATCCAGTCGTCCGCACACGTCCCCGCGCTCTGGACCGCGGCGTACGGTCCACACCACGCGCCGGCCGTACGCCTCGCCGCCCGGTACCTGCTGCGGATCAGGGCCTTCGTCCGTGATCTGGCACTGGCGGACCACGTGGGGTCCGGCGGCTACTGAGCCGGCGGGCGCGCGGGCCGAAACCCGTTGGTGGGGCCGAAGAGCGCCCGGTTAGCATCCGACGATGCAGACGCCCGCCGAGGAACGGTTCCATGCCCTGGAGAGACTGATCGGGCACGAGGACCCCGGGCAGCGTCATCTCGGGCTGGTCCTGCTGACCGAGCGCCTCACCGACCGCCCTCCGTCCGACGACGGGGAGACGGACGCGCTCGCCGGGCTGCTGCCCGCAACACTGACCGGGCTGCCGGAGGCGGACCTCCTGCTGGCCGGGCTCTACGAACGGCTCGGCCACCGTCTCGTGGACCGTCCCCGTCCGCCGTGGCGCACGTCCGGGCAACTGCCGACGGTGGTACGGATCGCCTGGCTGCGCGCCGATGTGCTGCACGACCCCGGGGTACTCCGCGACGAGGCTCCGGGTGAACTCCTTTACCAGGCGGTACGGGGGGCGGGCATCGCCGGCACGCACCGGCCGGCGCGGCTCGTGGACGAGCTGGCGGGCAGCGGCGATCCGGTGCTCCGGGCCGAGGCGCTGCGGTTGGCCCGGGAGGGGCTGCACGCCGGACTGCTGGCCCCGGCGCTGGTCCGGGAGGCCCTGATCGGCCTGCTGGGCGCGGGCAGCGCCCCGGTCGTCGTCGGTGCGCTGGGCGAGCTCGCCGAACCGTGGGCGGCGACGGAACCGCTGCCGCCCGAAATCCTCGCCCCGTTCCTCGCCGCCGGTCCGGAGCGGGGAGGTCCGGAGCGGGCCGGGGCGGAGGAGCCGGCGGGGGGCCCGGTGCCGGTCCGGCCCGAGATGTCCGACGCCGCCCTCGCGGCCGCCGCGCGCCACGGCCACCGGGGCCTGCTGAGCCGGGTCGCCGACAACCACGGCCTACCGCCGGGCCTTCGCCGGCGCGGCATGGAACTGCTCGGTGACCTGGCGGAGCGCGACGACATCGGCGAGCTGACGGCCGTCGCCGCGCGCGATCCCCTGCTGCTGGGCGGACCGGCCGTGACCTGCCTGCGCGGACTCCACCGGCGCGGCCACTTCCCGGCCGGTCCGGACGTCCCCGCCGTCGTCGGCCTGGCCCTGGCCGACCACTCGATCCCGCCCCGCGACGTGGCGACGATCCTCTTCACCGCCCGCAAGGAGACGCTCCGGGTCCTGACGGACGTACCGGCCGACGATCCGGGCTGGACGCGACGGCTCGCCCTGCTGGTGGCCCTGGCCGGACAAGGGGCCGGCGACCTCCCGATCGGGGACGCGATCGCCCGCCTCCTGCCCGCCGCCCCCGCCCCCGGGCCGTTCCTCGACGCCATCCGCGAACTGCGCCACGCGGAAGCCGAAGAGGCCGTGATCGCCCTGCTGCCCACCGCCCCGGCCGCGGCCTTGGACACCCTGGAGGCGATCGGCGGGGACCGCACGGCCGAGGCACTGCGCGAAGGGCTGGGCCTCACCACGGGCGGGACGGCGCCCCATCTGAGACCCGTACGCCACCGCGCACTCGAACTGCTGTGGCTGCTGAACCGCGATTCGGAACTCCGCCACGAACTCCTCGCACGGCTGGACCCCGTGGATCTGCCGCCCCGCGTCGCCGCCGGTCTCGGCGGACCGGACGAGCGGGAACTGGCCCTGCTGAGCTCGCACCTGGACCCGGACGCGCCGGAGGCGGCGCTGTGCCGGCTGGCGGCCCACGGCGACGCCGGCACGCTCCCGGTCATCGCCGACCTGCTGCTGCGCATCGTGGCCGAGCAGGCCGCGGCGGGGGAGCCGGGCGCGGCCACCCGGACGGGCGAGTACGGACAGCCGGCCGGTGAGCCGGTGGTGCCGCAGGAGGTCCTGGACGCGGTGAGCGCCCTGGGGCGCAGACTCCACGGACGGGGCGCGATCCGGCCGGTCTGCCTGCTCGGCGCCACGGACGCGCGAGAAGCGGGCGACGCACTCGCCGCGACCATGGCACTGGACCTGCTGGAGAGGCCCGGACTGTCCGACGGCGAGCAGGCGATCCTGCTCGAACTGCTCATGCGGACCCCCTGGACGGGCACCCGTGCGAGGGTGCACCGGCTGCTGCGCCACCGTGACCGGCACGTACGTAAGCACGTCATCGCCCTCCTCGCCCGCGACGCCACCGGAGAGGACGCCCAGGCCCTGTCGGCGACGCTGATCACGCTGACCGCCGCGCCGGACATCCAGACCGTCCGGCAGGCGCTGCTCGCCCTCGGCCACGCCCGCGCCCACTGGGCGAGCGCCGCGATCGCCGCCTGCCTCGACCATCCGAACATGAACATCAGGAAGACGGCGGCCGAGGCGCTGGTCCGCGCGGGCACCCCGGCGGCGCTCCCGAAGCTCCTCTTCCGGCTCGGACACGACGGCAACCCGGGTCTGCGCGGCAGCCTCGTCGCGGCCCTGCACGCGGTCCTCGGTGACGCCTACGCGGCCACCCTCCTCGCCGCCGCCGAGCACAGCCTGGACGACGGCGCCCGTGAACTGCTGCTGGCGGGCCTCGACGCAACCCTCACCGCACGCTCGGTCCTCGCGCTGGAGGACCAGGCCTCACCGGTGGCGGCCACGCTGCTCTCGCTGGTGGCGTCCCGCCGGGTCCAACTGGCCTCCGGCACGGTGCGGGATCTGGCGTCGGCCCTGGCCAGGCACGGGATCACCGTCCCGGCCGCCGAGCAGCCGTCGTCGGCGGCCGAGGAGGTGGACCGTGACATCAGGGCACTGGCGGTTCGGGGCTGGGACCCGGAGGTCGCGCTGCGCCTCGCCGAACGGGACGGGCAGCTCCGCCACGACCAGGCGGAACAGCTCCGGCCGATGCTGGCCGAGTGGCTCCGGCTCGCCGGTCCCCGGCCGGGGACCGGAGGCGGGGAGACGCGGAACAAGGTGGTGCGGTTCGCGCTGCGGCTCTGCACCGGGCCCGGGGACGCGGGGCGGTTCGCGCTCCGGCTCCGCGACGAGCCCGGGGACGCGGAGCTCATGGTGTTCGCCCGGTCCGCCCCGGTCCTGCTGGACGCGCTCGCCGATGCCCGGGACGGCGACCGGCACGACCTGATCGCCCTGCTCGAAGCGGTCGCGCCGAAGCTGCCGGCCACCGGGCGGCCGGCAGCCGTCGCCGCTGTACGGGCACTGCGCCCCGCACCCGCGACGCCGAGCCGGTCCACGCTGACGCTGCTGCGCCGCCTCGGCGCGGTTCCGGTCCGCGCCGACCTCGACCGGGCCCTCGCGGACGCCAGGCTCGGCGCCGACCCCTGGCAGGCCGAGACCGCCGTGCTTCGTGAGGCCTTCGCCGTACCGGAGAAGGCGGCCACCGACGCCCCGCCCGCCGGGACCAGGGCCTGGCGGGCCGCGCTGGACGCGGCGGTCCGCACCCCGGGCACGCTGGAGGAGTTCCGCCGCAAGGACGACGGCGCGGTCCCCTCGCGGGACCGGCTGACCGCCCTGATCGAGGCCCACCGGGGTGCCGGCCCCGGGGTCCGGGCCGCACTGCTCGACTGGATGACGGCCCTTCAGCCCATCGACGCACCGCCCTGGACCATCACCGAGACCGCCCACGCGCCGGCCCCGCCACCACGGCAGGTACGCGTCGACGATCTCGACCAGCCCCGTTCGGCCGCCCTGCGGGAAAGGCTGCTGGCCATGCTGGGATCGGACAACGCGGACCGCAGACAGACCGCCGCCCTCGCGCTGGCGCGGTGGCCCGAACCGGAGGCCGGGCTGCCGGTGCTGCGCGCGTACCTCCGTGGCCGGATCGACCTGCCGGCCGGCCCCGGCGCCGACCTGGCCCGTGTGCTGGGCGCGATCGAGGGGACGGAGCTGCGGGGGGACGGCATCCTGCCCGACCGGGTGGCGCTCGTCGCCCGGCTCGATCCGTGGGAGCTGGAACGGCTGGTCCCGCTGCTGCTTGAGTGGTGGGAGCACGCCCCGCCCGCGGTGGCCCGGACCGTCGCCGACGCGCTGCGCACCTGCCCCGCCGATGTGCCGGCCGCAGCCCTGGAAGACCGCCTCGACGCCGGGGCCTGGGGCTTCCTGGATCTGCTCGTCGGCCGTCCGCTCCTGCGCACCCCCGCACTGACGCGGACCCGCCGACGCCTGTGCGCCGAAGGGCGCGATGAGCTCGCCGACCGGCTCCTGCTCGTCGAGGGTCCGCTGCGCGGGCCGGACGCGGAGCGGGAGGACGCGGCGGCACTGGCGGCGCTCCGTGACCGGAGCACTGAGGTACCGGCCGGAGCCGGGCGGCGCCCGACCCGGCAGGAGCTGCTGGACCTGGCCGTGACCGGGTCACCGGAGCAGATCTGCCGGGCGCTCACGGAACTGGCCGGGACACACACCGGACCGGAGCCGGACCGGGACCGCCGGCTCGTCGACCTGCTGGGCGAGTTGCTCACTCACCCCCGGTCCAAGGTCCGCCTCCGCGCCCATCGGACCTCGCGGACGATGCTCAGCCGGGGGATCCACCTGCGCCACACCGAGCTCCTCCTGGACGACCCGCGTCCGGACGTGGTGCGCATGGCGATCCGTACGCTCTGCCGGGCGGGCTGGGAGCCCGCGCTCCCCGCTGTGACGGGACTGCTCGGACACCCGCACGCCGTCGTGCGCGGGACGGCGGCCGAAGCGCTCGCCGAACTGGGCGGGGCGGCGGTCCCCGCCCTCCGCAAGGCCGCCGCCCACGCCCGGCCCGACCGGCGCTCCCGCTACACGGACGTACTGGACCGGCTCAGGGCCGAGGAGGACCAAGGCCTGCCCTCAGAACCCGGCCGCCCTACACGTAACGCTTGATCTCCCGCCGGGCCAGCGAGCGCTGATGCACCTCGTCCGGGCCGTCCGCCAGCCGCAACGTCCGTGCCGCCGCCCACAGTTCGGCCAGCGGGAAGTCCTGGCTCACCCCGCCCGCGCCGTGCAGCTGCACCGCCCGGTCGAGGATGTCGACCACCGCGCGCGGGGTTGCGATCTTGATGGCCTGGATCTCCGTGTGCGCGCCCCGGTTGCCCACCGTGTCCATCAGCCACGCGGTCTTCAGCACCAGCAGCCGCACCTGCTCCACCGTGACCCGCGCGTCCGCGATCCAGTTCTGCACGACGCCCTGCTGGGCGAGCGGCTTGCCGAAGGCCGTACGGGCCACCGCCCGCCTGCACATCAGCTCGATGGCCCGCTCGGCCATCCCGATCAGCCGCATGCAGTGGTGGATCCGGCCCGGTCCCAGCCGCGCCTGGGCGATGGCGAAGCCGCCGCCCTCCTCCCCGATCAGGTTCTCGGCGGGTACCCGTACATCGGTGAACACGACCTCCGCGTGACCGCCGTGGTAATGGTCCTCGTACCCGTACACCTGCATGGCGCGCCGCACTTCGAGGCCGGGGGTGTCGCGGGGGACCAGGATCATCGACTGCTGACGGCGGACATCGGCGCTCTCGGGGTCGGTCTTGCCCATCACGATGAAGATCTCGCAGTCCGGGTTCATCGCCCCGGAGATGTACCACTTGCGGCCGTTGATGACGTAGTCACCGCCGTCGCGCACGATCCGGGTCTCGATGTTCGTCGCGTCGGAGGAGGCGACCTCGGGCTCCGTCATCGCGAAGGCCGAGCGGATCTCACCGGCGAGCAACGGCTCCAGCCACCGCTTCTTCTGCTCTTCGGTGGCGAACTGGAAGAGCACCTCCATGTTCCCGGTGTCCGGGGCCGCGCAGTTGAGGGCTGTCGGCGCCAACTGCGGGGAACGGCCGGTGATCTCGGCGAGCGGCGCGTACTGGAGGTTCGTCAGCCCGGCCCCGTACTCCGCGTCCGGCAGGAAGAGGTTCCACAGGCCCTGCCTGCGCGCCTCCGCCTTCAGGTCCTCGACCACCTGCGGGGTGTCCCACGGGGAGGCCAGCAGTGCGCGCTGCTCGTCCGCGGTCTTCTCGGCCGGGTAGACGTACTCGTCCATGAAGGCGAGCAGCTTGCCGCGCAGCTCTTCGGTGCGGGCGTCGAATGCGAAGTCCATGAGGGGTGATCAGCCTTCCTGGAGGGTGGTGAGGCCGTGCTCGATGAAGACGGGGACGAGGTCGCCGATGCGGTCGAAGCCGGCGCCGACGGTCTGGCCCAGGGTGTAGCGGTAGTGGATGCCCTCCAGGATCACGGCGAGTTTGAACCAGGCGAACGCCGTGTACCAGGAGATGGCGGAGGTGTCCCGGCCGGAGCGGGCGGCATAGCGCTCGATCAGTTCGGCGGGGGAGGGGTGGCCCGCCGCGCCGCTGGTGGTGGAGACCGGCGAATCGGCCAGACCGAGGTCGCAGCTGTACATCACCAGCAGGCCGAGGTCGGTCAGCGGGTCGCCGAGCGTCGACATCTCCCAGTCGAGGACGGCCTTGATCCGGTCGTCGGAGCCGATCAGGACGTTGTCCAGCCGGTAGTCACCGTGCACGACGGTGGGCGCCGGGGAGACGGGCAGCTCGCGCCCGAGCGCGGCGTGCAGTTCGTCGATGCCGGGCAGCTCGCGGTCGCATGAGGCGTCCAGCTGCTTGCCCCAGCGACGCAGCTGCCGGTCGAGGAAGCCGTCGGGCCGCCCGAAGTCGCCGAGCCCGACCGACTCCGGGTCCACGGCGTGCAGCGCGATCAGGGTGTCGACGAGCCCGAGAACCGCCTCCCGGGTGCGCTCGGCGCCCAGCGGGGCGAGCTGCCCGGCGGTGCGGAACGGGGTGCCCTCGACGTACTCCATGACGTAGAAGGGCGCCCCGGTCACCGAGTCGTCCTCGCAGAGCAGCACCGGCTCGGGCACCGGGACGGCCGTCGGGTGCAGCGCGCTGATCACCCGGTGCTCGCGCTTCATGTCGTGCGCGGTGGCCAGCACATGGCCCAGCGGGGGCCTGCGGACGACCCAGCGGCCGGTGCCGTCCGTGACGATGTACGTCAGGTTCGACCGGCCGCCCTCGATGATCCGGGCTTCCAGCGGTCCGCTCACCAGGCCCGGCCGCTCGCGGTCGAGATGTCCGCGCAGCCGGTCGAGGTCGAGACCTGGCGGGTGGACTGAGCTCATCGTGCGCACCTCCGGGGGTGAAAGACGGACGGAGACCATCATGCCGACCAGTCGGTATGTCGTCCAGTACGCGCCCGGAATCCATGGGGCGCACTCGCGCCCGGATCCTTGGGGCGGCCTCGGTTCCGACTTGGTCCGGAGCCTGGTGTTCGGTCGTATCTCTGAATAAGGTTCACGTATGAATACAGAGCTGCTGATCGACGAAGTCCGGCTGACCCCGATCCTGATTGCCGACCCACCGTTGCTCAACACTCAGGGTGTCCACCAGCCCTACACGCCGCGGCTGGTCGTGGAGGTCGTCACCCGAGGCGGAGTCACCGGCATCGGCGAGACGTACGGGGACGGCAAGTACCTCGAACTCGCCCGGCCGCTCGCCACCGCGCTCGCCGGACGCCCGGTCAGCGATCTGAACGGTCTGTTCGCTCTGGCCGACGAGGTGTGCGGTGATTCACGCGCGGCCGACGACCGGGTCGACGCGGGCGGACTGCGCGGCGTCCAGACCGCCGACAAGCTCCGGCTCTCCGTGGTCTCCGGCTTCGAGGTCGCCTGCCTGGACGCGCTGGGCAAGTCCCTCGGCCTGCCCGTGCACGCGCTGCTCGGCGGAAAGGTCCGCGACAGCGTCGAGTACAGCGCCTATCTCTTCTACCGCTGGGGCGCCCACCCCCAGGGAGGCGAGAAGGACGACTGGGGCGCCGCCCTGGACCCGGCCGGCGTCGTCGCCCAGGCCCGGCGGTTCGCCCGTGAGTACGGCTTCTCCTCCTTCAAGCTCAAGGGCGGGGTCTTCGAACCCGACCGGGAGATCGCCGCGATCCGCGCCCTCGCCGAGGAGTTCCCCGGGCAGCCGCTGCGCCTGGACCCCAACGGCGCATGGTCGGCCGGGACCTCGCTGTACGTCGCCGAACAGCTGAAGGACGTACTCGAATACCTGGAGGACCCGGCGAGCGGCACGGAGCTGATGGCCGAGGTCGCCGCCGGTACCGACGTACCGCTGGCCACCAACATGTGCGTGACCACCCTCGCGGAGGTGCCGGAGGCCTTCGCCCGGGGCGCCGTGCAGGTGGTCCTCTCCGACCACCACTACTGGGGCGGGCTGCACCGGACCCGCGAACTGGCCGGGATCTGCCGCACCTTCGGCGTCGGACTCTCCATGCACTCCAACACCCACCTCGGCATCAGCCTCGCCGCGATGACCCATGTCGCGGCCACCGTGCCCAACCTCGACTACGCCTGCGACAGCCACTACCCCTGGCAGACCGAGGACGTCATCACCGCCCGCCACGTCTTTCGCGACGGCCGGCTCACCGTGTCCGACGCGCCCGGCCTCGGTCTCGAACTCGACCGCGAACGCCTGGCCGCCCTGCACCGGCGCTGGCTCGACGACGACGGCGCGATGCGCGAGCGCGACGACGCGGCCGCGATGCGCAAGGCCGAGCCGGAGTGGGAGACGCCGACGATCCCGCGCTGGTGAGCGGCGCCTCGCCCGGGGCGGCGGCCTGACTTGCGGGTGTCCCGACCCGCACCGATGGTCGGTGCATGAAGGCGATCAGCTACAACGGGTACGGCGGGGCCGACGTCCTGGAGTACGGCGAGCGGCCCGACCCCAGGGTCGGCCCGGACACCGTCCTGGTGAAGGTACGGGCCGCGGCCGTCAACCCGGTCGACTGGAAGGCCCGCGAGGGCTACCTCGACGCCGCCCTGCAGGCCGTGTTCCCGGTGATCCCGGGCTGGGACGTGTCCGGTGTCGTCGTGCAGCCCGGCGCGGCCGTCGACGAGTTCGCGGTCGGCGACGAGGTCATCGGCTATGTGCGGGAGGACTTCCTCTCCCGCGGCACCTTCGCCGAATACGTCGCCGCACCCGTGCGCACCCTCGCCCGCAAGCCGCTGAGCCTCGGCTTCGAGGAGGCGGCCGGCCTGCCGCTGGCCGGTCTAACCGCCTACCAGGTCCTGCACCGCACCCTACGGATCCGCGAGGGCGACACGGTGCTCGTCCACGCGGCGGCCGGCGGCGTGGGCTCGTTCGCCGTCCAGCTCGCCCGGCACGCCGGCGCCCGCGTCATCGGTACCGCGAGCGAGCGCAACCACGACCACGTCCGGCAGCTCGGCGGCGAACCGGTGGCCTACGGGGACGGTCTCGCCGACCGGCTGCGGGCCCTGGCCCCGGACGGCATCGACGCCGCGTTCGACACCGTCGGCTCAGAGGCGCTCCGGGTCTCCGCCGAAGTGCTGAAGCCCCAGGGCCGCCTGGCCTCCATCGCGGACGGCGAGGTCCTCGCGTACGGCGGCCACTACGCCTACGTACGCCCGGACGCGGCCGACCTCACCCATCTGGCCGAACTGGCCGAGCAGGGCATCGTCTCGGTCCATGTGGAGCGGGTCTTCCCGCTGGAACAGGCGGCGGACGCCCACCGGCTCAGCGAGCAGGGGCACACCCGCGGAAAGATCGTCGTCACCGTCCCCTGGGAGGTCCCGGACCTCTGACGCCCCCTGACCGCCCCCTGTGACCGGTCCTCAGAACAGCATGGCCACGGCGAACACCGCGAGCGCCACCGTGCACGCCGCCGCCGTCAGCGCACCGCGCGCCGACAGCGGTCGCGGCCGGGCCGTCCCCATCCCGAGCACCCGCAGATGCGCCACCCGCAGGAAGCCCAGCCAGGCCAGCGCGCTCAGCGAAACCGCCACGACGGCGGCCGGGCCCACCCCTCCGTGCAGCGCCTGCTTGACCGCCAGCAGCGCCACCACCGTGCACGACAGTGTCGTACGCCGCCAGGCCAGCCGGGTCCGCTCGGGCTGAAGGCCGGGGTCGCGGTCCACGGAGGTCACCGGCCCTCCCAGCCGAAGAGGACCACCACCACCATCGCCACGGCGACGACCCCGACGGCCAGTGCGAGCAGCGTCGGGAACCGCGATACCGGCAGGTCCTCGCCGCGCCGCATCGCCCGCTCGCACCGCACCCAGTGGTTGACCGCCCGCAGTGCGCAGAACACACCGGCCGCCAGCAGCGCGAGCGCCAGACCGGCGCGGATCCCCCACGCCAGCTCCGGCAGGAACTGGTCGACCGCGAACCCGCCGCCGATCAGCGCCAGAGCCGTCCGGATCCAGGCGAGGAAGGTGCGCTCGTTGGCGAGCGAGAACCGGTAGTCGGGGGTGTCGCCCTCTTCGCGGATCCGCTGCGGCGCGAACCACAGCCGCAGGCTCTGTACTAATTCGTTCACGTGTGAACCTTATCTGCCGCGTTGCCGCTCCACCGGTGTCCGCCGTCCGGCTCAGGAGGCCGCCGCCCCGCCCGCCCGGAAGGCGCGCAGCCGGTGGTACGCCTCCACGCCGTCCGGGACCCACTCCCAGTCGCCGATCCGCCGCGCCAGCTCGTCATCGGTGAGGAAGGCGTACCAGTCGACCTCCTCCACCTGCGGGTTCACCGGCAGCTCGCACCGTACCTGGTAGACGTACGACCACCAGGAATGCTCGGGGGTCTCGTACAGGAACTTGAAGAGCGGCTCCGGCCGGGGAAGCCCGGACACCCCCAGCTCCTCCTCGGCCTCCCGCAGTGCCGCCTCGTCGTACGACTCACCGGCGCCGACCACCCCGCCGACGAACATGTCGTAGTGGGACGGGAAGACCAGCTTGCCCGGGGTCCTGCGGTGGACGAAGAGCCGGCCCTCAGCGTCCCGGACCTCGATGAAGGCACAGCGATGGCGAAGGCCCCGCGCGGTGGCCTCACCGCGCGGGGCCTGCCCCACGACCACGTCGTTCTCGTCGACGATGTCCAGGATCTCGTCAGAAGGAGTCATGCCCCTCATCCAACAGCAGACCGCTGTGGATGATCACTGACCCATGACGTACTTGACGGTCGGGCCGGTGGTCCAGCCGCCGTCCACGGCCAGCTCGGCACCGGTGATGTACGAGGCGGCGTCCGAGAGCAGGAAGGTGACCGCCTCCGCGATCTCCGATGCCTCGCCGACCCGGCCCATCGGGGTGTTCGGGTAGTTGCCCTCGCCCTGCTGGATGCCGACGGACGCGGTCATCGGCGTGTAGACCATGCCCGGGTGCACCGAGTTCACCCGGATCCTCGCCGTGCCCAGCTCCACGGCGCCGACCTTCGTCAGACCGCGTACGCCCCACTTCGAGGCGCCGTAGCTGGAGGTCAGGGCGAGACCCATCAGACCGGCGGCCGAGGAGATGTTGACGATCGAACCGCCGCCGTTCTCCTTCATCACCGGGATCACCGTCTTCATGCCGATGAAGACGGCCGTCAGGTTGATGTCGATGACCTTGCGGAAGTGCTCGACGCTCTCGCTCTCCAGTATCTGGCCGGTGGATACGCCGGCGTTGTTGACCAGGCCGTCGATCCGCCCGAACTCGGCGACGGCGAACTCCGCGACCTGCTGCCAGCCCTCCTCGGAGGTCACGTCGTGGTGCATGAAGCGGGCCTTCGCCCCCAGCTCCGCGGCGGTGGCGGCGCCCTCCTCGTCGAGCACATCGGTGATCACCACATTGGCGCCGCCGGCCACCGCGAGGCGGGCGGCCTCGGCGCCCAGGCCCCGGGCACCGCCGGTGATGATGACGGTCTTGTCGGTGAGGTTGCTCTTGCCGGTCATGTCGCTTCCTTCATGCGGTACAGATGCCAAGTGGTGCGGTCGGTCACGCGTTGCCCGGCGTGGGGGCGCACAGGAACGCGGTGGTGGTCTCGACGAGATCGGCGAGGAAGAGCTCGTCGCCGGTCAGCGATTCGATGCCGTCGAGACGCTGATGGGCGCGGTCGGCCAGCGCCGCGCCGATCAGGGTGAGCGCCAGGTCGAGGCGCTCCAGGCGTACGGGGCCGGGCAGCTCGTCCAGTCGCTCCCCCATGCGGCCGATCAGCCGTCCGTAGGCGGTGCCGTCCAGGGCGGGGTGCAGCCGGCCGGTCCGCAGCCCGGTCTCATGGGTGAGCCGGGCCGAGATCCGCAGGCAGCGGCGGCCCCGGTCGTCGGCGAGCAGGCTCGCCTCGGCCGCGATCAGCGCGGCGAGCAGCTCCCGTACGCCGCAGTCCTCGCCCAGCCCGTCGAGCAGGGGGGCCAGCACCTGTTCGGTACGGGCCTGGCGGCCCGCCATCACGGCGTCGAGCAGCCCGGCCCGGGAACCGAAGTGGTACTGGACCGCGGAAGGGTTGTTCTGCCCGGCCAGCCGGACGATGTCCCGCAGCTGGGCGCCGTCGGTGCCCTGCGCCGCGAAGACCTCCTCGGCCGCGTGGATCAGCTTCTCCCTGGTCTCCTGACCGGATGTTCGCGCCATGGAGCCCACTGTAATGCTGGGCATTATTAAAAACCAGTGAGGGCACCGCCCCCGCCCGGACTTCGCTCAGTTCGGCTGGAGGCTCTTCTCGCGGCGCCCGCCCACCGGCCCCTCCGGCATCGCCGGATGCAGCCCGAGCAGCACGATCCCGACCACGATCGCCACGAGGCCGACCGCCTGCCAGGCCAGCGCGCCGGCGTCGGTACGCAGCTGGTCGCCGAGGAAACCGACCCCGCAAGCGATCCCGGCCAGTGGCTGGGCGGCGGTCAGCGGCGGCAGCGAGACCCGGAGCGGGCCCGTCTCGAAGGCGCTCTGCACCAGCACCAGCCCGGTCACCCCCAGCACCACCACCGCGTACGGCTGCCACCCCGTCACCAGTGTCGCCAACCCCTCGTCGGAAAGCCGCTGGCCGCTGACCCGGGTGAGCGCGTCCTGCAGTCCGTACAGCAGCCCGGCCGCCACCGCGAGCAGTGCCGGGGCGGCCCCGGACTCGGAGCGTCTGGCGAAGGCGGTGAGCAGCAGTGCGGTGCCCACGACGACGCCGATCACCAGCCAGTGCCGCAGCGGGCTGGTCACCGCCTGGCCGCCCTGCGGCTGGCCCGCCAGCAGGAAGGCGGTGACCCCGCCGGCCAGCAGCCAGAGACCGGCCCAGCCCTGATGGCCGAGCCGCTGACCGGTGCGATGGCGGGACAGGACCATCGCGAAGAACAGATTGGTCGCGAGGAGGGGTTCGACGACGGACACCTCGCCCTTGCCCAGGGCCAGGGCGCCCAGCACCATGCCGCAGACCATCAGTCCGATCCCGGCCAGCCAGCTCGGCACCCGCATCAGGTCCAGCAGCAGCCGGGGCGAGAGGTAGTCGCTCCTCGGGGCGTGCGAGGCGGCGGCCTGCTGCAGGACGAAGCCGAATCCCAGGCAGCAGGCGGCGCTCACGGCGAGAACGAGGACCAGCACCGACACGCTTCTACCTCAAGTCAGGCCAGAAGTGGGTGATTTGTCTCGACCATAACGCCTCGGTCCCAGGGGTGCGGCCGGAGCGCCGCCGACCGGGCGGTTGACGTCGCGGCGGCCGGTGCCGAAGATCTGACGCACGAGTAACTTCAGGCGCCGCGACGGTGCCGGAGCCGGACCCGTGGCTGTGACCGGATCACCCCGACAAGGATGGAACCCATGGCGTACGACGCTGATGTGATCGTGATCGGGGCAGGGCTCGCCGGCCTGGTGGCCACCGCCGAGCTGGTCGACGCGGGCCGCTCGGTGATCCTGCTCGACCAGGAGCCCGAGCAGTCGATCGGCGGCCAGGCGCACTGGTCCTTCGGCGGCCTCTTCCTCGTCGACTCGCCCGAGCAGCGTCGGATGCGGGTCAAGGACAGCCATGAGCTCGCCCTCCAGGACTGGCTCGGCACGGCGGGCTTCGACCGCGAGGAGGACCACTGGCCGCGGAAGTGGGCCGAGGCGTACGTCGACTTCGCGGCCGGTGAGAAGCGCTCCTGGCTGCACGCCCAGGGACTGCGGATCTTCCCCGTCGTCGGCTGGGCCGAGCGCGGCGGCTACGACGCGAACGGCCACGGCAACTCCGTACCCCGCTTCCACATCACCTGGGGCACCGGCCCCGGCGTCGTCGCCCCCTTCGAGCGCCGGGTCCGCGCGGGCGTTGCCAAGGGCCTCGTACGGTTCTGCTTCCGCCACCGGGTCACCGGCCTCGGCCGCACCGCGGGCGCCGTCGACACGGTGACCGGCGAGGTGCTGGAGCCGAGCGCGGCGGCCCGGGGCACCGCGAGCAGCAGGGTGGCCACCGGCACGTTCGAGCTGCGGGCCCAGGCGGTGATCGTCACCTCCGGCGGCATCGGCGGCAACCACGACCTCGTGCGCAAGCAGTGGCCCGCACGGCTGGGCACCCCGCCCGCGAAGATGCTCTCCGGTGTCCCCGCCCATGTCGACGGGCTGATGCTCGGCATCGCGGAGGAGGCCGGCGCCCACCACATCAACCGCGACCGGATGTGGCACTACACCGAGGGCATCGAGAACTGGAACCCGATCTGGGCCAAGCACGGGATCCGGATCCTGCCCGGACCGTCCTCGCTCTGGCTGGACGCCACCGGCAAGCGCCTTCCGGTCCCGCTCTTCCCGGGCTTCGACACCCTGGGCACCCTCGAACACATCATGAGGTCCGGCCACGACCACACCTGGTTCGTCCTCGACAAGAAGATCATCGGCAAGGAGTTCGCGCTCTCCGGCTCCGAGCAGAACCCGGACCTCACCGGAAAGTCGATCCGCGATGTCATAGGCCGGGCCCGCGCCGACGTTCCGGCCCCCGTGAAGGCGTTCATGGACAACGGCGCGGACTTCGTCGTCGAGAAGGACCTCTCCGCACTCGTCCGGGGTATGAACGCGCTCACCGGTGAGCCGCTGATCGACGAGGCCGAACTGCGCCGCGAGATCACCGCACGCGACCGCGAGGTCGCCAACCCCTTCACCAAGGACCTCCAGATCACCGCGATCCGCGGGGCCCGCGCCTACCTCGGCGACAAACTGATCCGCACCGCCGCGCCGCACCGCATCCTCGACCCCGAGGCCGGCCCGCTGATCGCCGTACGGCTGAACATCCTGACCCGCAAGTCGCTCGGCGGCCTGGAGACGGACCTGTCCTCCCGCGTGCTGACCGAGGACGGCACCCCGCTGGACGGTGTGTACGCGGCGGGGGAGGCGGCCGGCTTCGGCGGCGGCGGGGTGCATGGCTACCGGTCGCTGGAAGGGACCTTCCTCGGCGGCTGCATCTTCTCCGGCCGCGCGGCCGGCCGCGCGGCGGCGAAGGCGGTCGGCTAGGAGGGCAGGTCGAGCCGATGGCGCGTCTCGGGGCTGCCTGCGGCGCGGTACAGGACTCGGTCGGTGGCGCTGCCCGCGACGAGGTCCTGCGTGGTCCGCCCGGTCCGGGGCGGGGGATCCGGATCTCCCGCAGCACTGGAACGAACTGGGTGCAGTCGGCCCGCTGCCCCGGCGTGACGATCAGGGAGAACGGACGACAGCAGCCGTCCGCGCTCAGGTGGATCCTGCTGGTGAAGCCGCCGCGCGAGCGGCCCGGGCCTTCGCCTCCCGCACCACCTCCACCAGCCGGCCGGCGAGGCTCCGCCATGGCGTTCAAGCCCGGCACCGCCGTGGTTCAGCGGTCGGCCGGATGGCCTGCCTACCGCTCCTCCGCCCCCACGACGGGGTCCAGCAGCTCGACGACCCGGAACCGTTCGGCGACCACCATGGTGTCGTCGTCGACGGTGAAATCCGGGTCGCCGAGCGCCTCCCGCATCTCCTCGCCGTGCCAGAACCTCTCGTGCCCCGCACGCCACTGGGCGACCGAGGTGTCGCCCTCGCCCTCGTCGATCACATGCTGGAGGCCGACGTCTCCCAGACGCAGCACCCGCACCTCCGTCACCTCCAGCACCGCGGTCTCCCGGCCGTCCGAGTCGATCAGCGCGGAGCGCTCACCCACCGGAGGCAGCTCCTCCTTCTCCGCCTCGTACTCCGCGAGCAGCCCGGTCGTCGAGACCTTCGTACCGGCGAGCACCGCCCCCACCAGCTGATCGCGCAGCGGTCCGGGGAAGGCGAGCAGAAACGGCTTGAGGGGTTCACGGTTCGACATGGCGACAAGTCTGACATGCCCCTGGAACGCGGCGCCGGGCCGAGCGCCGGGCAGGGTCGGCCAACTCCGCGCAAGGCGGGCGAAGTTGGCCGCGGCTCCGGGCGGGCGGCACCCGGCCCCTGGCGACCGGCGGCCGCAACTGGTCGAATGGCCGGGTGAACAGTCGCCCTCCCGATGCCGAAGGCACCCCTCTGGGCCGCCGCCTGGTCCTGGCCATGCTCGGCCTGGGCGCCGCCGGGGTCGTCGCCGCGCCCGTGCTGCAACGCACGCTGGAATCCGGTCTCGGCGCGGTCGCCGACAAGGACCCCACCGGCCTGACCGGGCTGCTGCCCAACGGCGGCGGCTTCCGCTACTACTCCGTCACCTCCTCCGTGCCGGAGAAGAGCGCGGACGACTACCGGCTGACCGTGGACGGCCTGGTCGAGCGCCCGGCCACATACACCCTGGACGGCCTGAAGGCCCTGCCGCAGACCCGCATGGTCCGTGACGTCCAGTGCGTCACCGGCTGGCGGGTGCCAGGGACGCCCTTCGAAGGGGTCCGGCTCTCCACGCTGCTGGACGCGGCGGGGGTACGGCCCGGGGCGAAGGCCGTCCGCTTCACCTGCTTCGACGGCGCCTACAGCGAGAGCCTCACCCTCGCCCAGGCCCGCCGCGCCGACGTACTGGTCGCGCTGCGCCTGCGGGACAGCCCGCTGAGCCACGCGCACGGCGGGCCGGTCCGGCTCTACGTGGCCCCGATGTACTTCTACAAGTCGGCGAAATGGCTCTCCGGGATCACCGTCACCGACTCCGTGCGACCCGGCTACTGGGAGGAGCTCGGCTATGACGTCGACGCCTGGGTCGGCCGGTCCAACGGCCGCGACGACGCCCCCACCGTCTGACCGCGTCCAGCGCTTCACCCGTGCGGAGCGCTGGGTGCACCGGACCACGGCGGCGCTGATGCTGGTGTGCGTGGCGGGTGCGGCCTGTCTGTACGTGCCCCAGCTCGCCGAGCTCGTCGGCCGCCGCCGTCTGGTGGTCACCGTGCACGAGTGGTCCGGGGTGCTGACCCCGGTGCCCGTCCTGGCCGGCCTGCTGTCCCGGGCGCTGCGGGCAGACCTGTCCCGGCTCAACCGCTTCGGGCCGCACGACCGGCAGTGGCTGCGGGCGGTGCGCCGCCGCGACCACCGGCCGCAATCCCGGCCGGCCGGGAAGTTCAACGCCGGACAGAAGCTGTACGCGGCATGGATCGCCGGCGCGACGCTGGTGATGGCCGGCACCGGCGTACTGATGTGGTTCACCGGCCTCGCCCCGCTGCCGTGGCGCACCGGCGCGACCTTCGTCCACGACTGGCTGGCGCTCGCGGTCGGCATCGTGCTGGCAGGGCACATGGCAATGGCGCTCGCCGACCCGGAGGCACGCCGTGGCATGCGCACCGGGTCGGTCGAGCGCCATTGGGCACGGTCACAGCATGCGCTGTGGGGGGAGGACCGTGCGGGCGGCCGCGCGCTAGAGGACTAGCGACAGCAGCAGGATGAAGGCCAGCGAGACCACGGAGATGATCGTCTCCATCACCGACCAGGTCTTCACCGTCTGTCCGACGTCCATGCCGAAGTATTCCTTCACCAGCCAGAATCCGGCGTCATTGACGTGGCTGAAGAAGAGCGAGCCCGCGCCGACGGCGAGGACCAGCAGGGCGGCGTGGGACGTCGACATGTCGGCGGCCAGCGGGGCGACCAGCCCGGCCGCCGAGATGGTGGCCACGGTCGCCGAACCGGTCGCCAGCCGGATCGCGACGGCGATCAGCCAGCCCAGCAGGAGCGCCGGGATCGACCAGTCCTTGGAGAAGTCCAGGATCATCTGGCCCACGCCGGCGTCGATCAGGGTCTGCTTGAAACCGCCGCCCGCGCCCACGATCAGCAGCACACCGGCGATCGGGGCCAGCGACTTCTCGACGGTGGTGGAGAGCCGGCCCTTGGAGAACCCGGCCGCCCGGCCCAGCGTGAACATGCCGACTATGACGGCCGCGAGCAGCGCGATCAGCGGCGAGCCGATCACATCGGTGACCTTCTGCAGGCCCTGCTCCGGGTCGTCCACCACGATGTCGACCAGGGCCTTGACCAGCATCAGCACGACCGGCAGCAGGATCGTCGCGAGAGTGGCGCCGAAGCTGGGACGACGGTCCAGGTCCTCAGAAGGACGCTGCGGAACCATCTTCTCCGGAGCCTTGATGTCCACCCAGCGCGCGGCGTAGCGGGAGAAGAGCGGCCCGGCGATGATCACGGTCGGGATCGCGACCAGCACACCCAGCGCCAGCGTGACCCCGAGGTTGGCGCCGAGGGCGTCGATCGCCACCAGCGGGCCGGGGTGCGGCGGGATCAAGCCGTGCATCACGGAGAGCCCGGCCAGCGCCGGGATACCGATCCGCATCAGGGAGAAGTTGCCGCGCTTGGCGACGAGCAGCACCACCGGGATCAGCAGCACGATGCCGACCTCGAAGAAGAGCGGCAGACCGATGATCGAGGCGATCAGGACCATCGCCCACGGCATGGAGCGCCTGCTCGCCTTGGCCAGGATGGTGTCGACGATCTGGTCCGCGCCGCCGGAGTCGGCCAGCAGCTTGCCCAGGATCGCGCCGAGCGCGATCAGCACACCGACGCTCGCGACGGTCGAGCCCAGGCCGGCGGTGAAGCTGGCGATCGTCTTGGCCGGAGCGGCACCGGCGAACGAGCCGAGCGCCAGCGAGCCGATGGTCAGCGCGAGGAACGCGTGCATCTTGAACTTGGTGATGAGCAGAACGATGACGGCGATGCCCGCCAGAACGGCTATGCCCAACTGCGCGTTGCCTGCCGAAGTGATCGGTTCGACGGCGTCCGCTGCCAACATCTCGACACTGAGACTGGTCACGGTGGTGATCCTTAGTTTTCGAGCCGGCGCAACGCGGCGACGGCTCGTTCGGTGATTTCTTCAGGGGTGCCGGACACGTCGACCGAGACACCGGCCTCGTCCTCCTGCAGCGGCTGCAGGGTGGCGAACTGCGAGTCGAGCAGCGCGGTGGGCATGAAGTGCCCCTTGCGCTCCGCCATGCGCCGCTCGATCAGAGCCCGGTCGCCGGTCAGATGGAGGAAGACCGCACCGGGGGCCTCGGCGCGCAGCCGATCCCGGTAGGCCCGCTTGAGCGCCGAGCTGCTCACCACTCCGCCGAGCCCGGCCCGGCCGTGCGCCCACCGGCCGATCGCGTCGAGCCAGGGCCACCGGTCGGAGTCGTCCAGCGGGATACCGGCCGACATCTTGGCGATGTTCGCCGCGGGATGGAAGTCATCGCCCTCTGCGTACGGAACGCCGAGTCCGGCGGCGAGCAGGGGGCCGATCGTGGTCTTGCCGGTCCCTGCTACGCCCATCACCACGACGACGTGGGGGGTGCTCATTGGTGGTGCCTCGCAGTCTTGTTCGACGTCTTCCTCGACATCGGTCCGTCGCGCTACTGAAACCTATACATACGACTTATTCAAGATTCTGTGACGTAAACGTCGTACTTTTTGTTCCTGAAGGGTGCCCCGTAGGCTGTGCTCATGACCACACAGGGCGCCGGGCTGCATACATATGTGCTGGACACCCTGGGTCTGGAGATCGCCGCCGGGGCGCACCCGCCGGGACAGGTGCTGCGCACCGACGAGCTGGCCCAGCGCTTCGACGTCTCGCGCACCGTCGTACGGGAAGTGATCCGCGTCCTGGAGTCCATGCACCTGGTCGAGTCCCGGCGCCGGGTCGGCGTGACGGTGCGGCCGACCGAGGCGTGGAACGTCTACGATCCGCAGGTCATCCGGTGGCGGCTGGCCGGCGCCGACCGCCCGCGCCAGCTGCGTTCCCTGACCGTGCTGCGCTCGGCGATCGAACCGGTCGCGGCCGGCCTCGCCGCCCGCAACGCCACCCCGGAGCAGTGCGCGGCCCTCACCGAGTGTGCGCTCGGCATGGTCGCCACCTCGCGCGGCCAGCAGCTGGAGGGCTATCTGGAGCACGACATCGCGTTCCACCGGATCGTGCTCAACGCCTCCGGCAACGAGATGTTCGCGAGGCTCGGCGACGTCGTCGCCGAGGTCCTGGCGGGCCGCACCCATCACCAGGTGATGTTCGAGGACCCCGACCCGGCCGCGGTCACCCTCCACGTCCGGCTCGCCGAGGCGGTGCGCGAGGGTGACGCCGTGGAGGCGGAGCGGCTGACGAAGGAGATCGCGGTGGGCGCCCTGCACGAGCTGGACGTACTCGCCCCCTGAGCCACGGCTCCCCCGGACGCACGGCGGCCCCCGCGGAGCGATTCCGCGGGGGCCGCCGGTTCAGCCGGTACGCGTGGTCAGCCGCTGTGTCCGTGGTGGCCGCCGTGCCCGGCGCCGTGGTCGAACTTCACCGCCTCGGGCGGCATCACGACGAACGGCCGCATCATGCCCATGTCCTCGTGCTCCAGCAGGTGGCAGTGGTACATGAACCGCCCGTACGCCCCGTCGAACTTCCCGAGCACCTTCACCAACTGCCCGGCAGGCACCCGGAAGACGTCCTTCCAGCCCTGCTCGTTCGGTGCCGTCGGGATCGTGGTGCCATGGTCGAACTCCACGGGGGAGCGGGTTCCGCCGAGCGCCGGGTCGAAGCCGTCGAGCTCGTACGCCTCCCGGCCCATCACCTGGAAGTCCGCCAGGTGGATGTGCATCGGATGCGTCGGACCGCCCAGGTTGAGGAACGACCACTGCTCGAAGGCGCCTTCGCCCACCGTGAAGCCGAGCCCGTCGTTGAAGGTCCGCGCGATCCTGCGATATGTACGCACCGTGCCGTCCGCGCCCCGGACCTGGATGACACCGTCCGAGGGCACCCGCACCTCGGCGGCGTCCTCGACCTCCGCCATCTCCCAGATCTCCGGGTGACCGCCGCCGCCGACCGTGCCGGGCACCGTCAGCACCACGAGCCGGTGCCCGTGCTCCACCTGGCCGTGCTCGTACCGCCGGAAGGAACCGGACAGCACCTCGGGCAGCTCGAAACCGTCCCGCTGCCCCGTCTCCCTTACCCGGAACTCCATCACCTGCGGGTACGGCACGTTCGTGGCCGGGTCCGGCACCCCCGGCGCGAGCTTGCCGCGGTTGACCAGCCGGACCCGGCGGCCGGCCAGCGCCGAGAAGTCGATCAGCAGATCCATCCGCTCCGCCGGGGCGATCGTCAGCTGCGGCAGCACCTCGTCGAAGTCGACCGGCACCGGGCGCGGCAACAGCCCGCCGTCACTGCCGATCTGCCGGATCACCCCCGGGACCGGGTTGTTGTCCTCGTCGACCAGCACCAGGTCGTAGATCCGCGCGTTGGACGCGTTGACCAGCCGGAAGCGGTACCACGCGTCGTCCACGTCCAGATGGGGCCAGATACGGCCGTTGACCGTCGTGTACGGGCCGAAGAACGGCAGCGACACCGGCTTCCCGGTCTCCGGGTCGGCCTCCACCAGCACCGTCGTCTTGTGCAGCAGCCGCCCGTTGAGCCGGCCGTCCTCGTCGGTGTCCAGATTGCGGTCGGCCAGGATCAGCGGCAACTCCCGGTCGCCGGACGGCAGACCGAGCGCGTCCTCCTCGTCGTCCCTGATCAGATAGGTGCCGACGAGCCCGGCGTACACGTTCCACCGCGTGATGTTCATGGCATGGTCGTGGTACCACCACTGGGCGGCCTGGTGGTCGTTCGGGTACTCCGAGAGCTGCGCGTCGCCGAAGCCGACCGCGTTGTCCGCCCAACCGTCGTTGCCGCCACCGGTCTGCGCGCCGTGCAGATGGGTCACCGTCCAGGCGGGCAGCGCGGCGACATCCGGGTTCGGCTCGACGCCGTCGCGTCCGGGACGGTTGTGCGGCGCCGGTTCGCCCTGCTTGACCGGGCCGACCTCCACGGCCGTGACCGGGTACTCGCTGCCCCTGGGGATGCGGTTGGTCCAGGCGATCCTGACCCGCTCCCCGCGCCGCACCTCGATGGTCGGTCCCGGCACCGTGCCGTTGTACCCCCACATCAGGGTCGGCGGCAGCTGCGAGTGCAGCCGTACCCAGGTGGGCGACAGGGCGATCTCCGTCTCGCGGAGCACGTCACCGGTCTGCGGGCGCAGCACCGGCGGGACGGGCAACGCGTCGGTGTACGGCACGAGTCCGCCGACCGGCGCCACGGGCGCCGCCGCTCCGGAACCCGGCCCCGGTCCGTCGGTGCGCCGGCCTGTCTGCCCTGTCTTCTCCGTGATTTCGGCGATTTCGGTCAAGGTACTTCCCCCATGATCAGTGATTCCACTGCTGGTGGACCACACGACCCCTGCCCCCGCAGGTACTGATTCGGCGGCCCCTGTGTATCGAAGGACCGCCCGGAAAGCGCGGCAGTTCAGTGATATGCGTAATCTGACCGAAACCGGTACGGCCCGCCGGGCGGTCGGCAGTCGTTTCCCGCCAACGCGGCGCGCCGCCGTGACACCCTCGCGGGGCGTACGGTTGTTCGCGATCGATCTTCGCAAAGAGACGGAAACAGGGAGACCACGGTATGTCGCAGCAGGTGCAAGGGGTCATCGCACCGGGGAAGAACGAGCCGGTACGGATCGAGACGATCGTGATCCCGGACCCGGGCCCCGGCGAGGCCGTGGTGAAGATCCAGGCGTGCGGTGTCTGCCACACCGACCTCCACTACAAGCAGGGAGGAATCAACGACGACTTCCCCTTCCTGCTCGGCCACGAGGCCTCGGGCGTGGTGGAGTCCGTCGGCGAGGGCGTCACGGACGTCGCCCCCGGTGACTTCGTCATCCTCAACTGGCGTGCCGTGTGCGGCCAGTGCCGCGCCTGTCTGCGCGGGCGCCCCTGGTACTGCTTCGACACCCACAACGCGAAGCAGAAGATGACCCTGCTCGACGGCACCGAGCTGTCGCCGGCCCTCGGCATCGGCGCGTTCGCCGAGAAGACCCTGGTCGCCGCCGGTCAGTGCACCAAGGTAGACCCGGAGGTCTCCCCGGCCGTCGCCGGTCTGCTGGGCTGCGGCGTGATGGCGGGCATCGGCGCCGCCATCAACACCGGACAGGTCGGCCGCGGCGACTCGGTCGCCGTCATCGGCTGCGGCGGTGTCGGTGACGCGGCGATCGCCGGCGCCCGGCTGGCCGGCGCGGCGAAGATCATCGCTGTGGACATCGACGACCGCAAGCTGGAGACGGCGAAGACGATGGGCGCCACGCACACCGTCAACTCCCGTTCCACCGACCCGGTCGAGGCGATCCGCTCCCTGACCGGCGGCAACGGCGCGGACGTCGTCATCGAGGCGGTCGGCCGCCCGGAGACGTACAAGCAGGCCTTCTACGCCCGCGACCTCGCCGGCACCGTGGTCCTGGTCGGGGTCCCCACGCCGGAGATGCAGCTGGAACTGCCGCTGATCGACGTCTTCGGGCGCGGCGGCTCGCTCAAGTCCTCCTGGTACGGCGACTGCCTGCCCTCGCGCGACTTCCCGATGCTCATCGACCTGCACCAGCAGGGCCGGATCGACCTCGGCGCGTTCGTCACCGAGACCATCGGACTCGGCGACGTCGAGCAGGCATTCGCCCGGATGCACGACGGTGACGTGCTGCGCTCGGTGGTGGTCCTCTGATGGCCGCCCGCATCGACCACCTCGTCACCTCCGGCACCTTCGCCCTCGACGGCGGGGAGTGGGATGTCGACAACAACGTCTGGATCGTCGGCGACGACACCGAGGCGATCGTCATCGACGCCGCCCATGACGCCGCCGCCATCGAGGCCGCGCTGAACGGCCGTACGCTGCGCGCCATCGTCTGCACGCACGCGCACAACGACCACATCGACGCCGCCCCGGCACTCGCCGAAGCGACCGGAGCGCCGGTCCTGCTGCACCCCGACGACCTGCCGCTGTGGAAGCGGACCCACCCGGACCGCCTCCCGGACGGCGAACTGGCCGACGGCCAGGAGCTGGAGATCGCCGGAACGGTGCTCAAGGTCCTGCACACCCCCGGTCACGCCCCGGGCGCCGTCTGCCTCCACGCCCTCGAGCTGTCCACCGTCTTCACCGGGGACACGCTCTTCCAGGGCGGGCCCGGCGCCACCGGACGGTCCTTCTCCCACTTCCCGACCATCGTCGAGTCGATCAGGGACCGGCTGCTCACCCTCCCGCCGGAGACCACCGTCCGTACCGGACACGGCGACTCCACCACCATCGGCGCGGAGGCCCCGCAGCTGGACGAGTGGATCGCCCGCGGCCACTGACAACAGGGGTCATCGAGAACCGCGGTCACTGACAACCGCGGTCACCGAGGAACCGCGCACGCTCACCGGTCCGGCCACGCGGAGAGCCGCAGCCCGCTCTCGAAGCGGCGCGGTTCGCCCGTGACCGGATCGGTGAACTCCAGCAGCCTGGCCAGGAGTTGGAGCGGATGTGAGAAGTCGTCCGGTGCCCCTTCCGCCTCGACCACCGGATAGACCGGGTCGTGGACGATCGGCAGCCCCAGGCCGTTCATATGGACCCGCAGCTGATGGGTCCGCCCGGTGGCGGGCAGCAGCCGGTAGCGGCCAAGACCCGCCCGGTGCTCCAGCAGCTCGATCCGGCTCTCGCTGTTCGGCTCGCCCGGCTCCTCGCGGGCGGCGATGACCCCGCGCTCCTTCACGATCCGGCTGCGCACGGTTCGGGGGAAGGCCCGCTCGGGATCGTACGGCGCCACCGCCTCGTACTCCTTGCGTACCAGACGGTCCCGGAACATCGTCTGGTACGCGCCCCGCTCCCCGGGCCGTACGACGAACAGCACGAGACCCGCGGTCAGCCGGTCCAGCCGGTGCGCCGGCTGGAGCGAGGGCAGGTCCAGCTCGCGGCGCAGCCGGGCCACCGCCGTCTCGGTGATGTGCCGGCCGCGCGGCGTCGTCGCCAGGAAGTGCGGCTTGGCGGCGACGACGAGATGCTCGTCGCGGTGGACGACCCCCACCGGGAACGGCACCGGTTCCTCCGGCGCGAAATCCCGGTGGAACCAGATGTACCGGCCCGTCTCGTACGGCTCGTCGGCGGACACCGGTCCCCGAACCGAGACGAACCGGCCCTCGGCGAACATGGCGTCCACCCGCCGCACCCCGATCGCGTCCGAGAACCGCGCCAGCAGGTGATCACGCACCGTCGGCCACGCCCCGTCCGGATCCTCCGGGAGCCGCAGCCGGACCGGATCGATCCCGTCCCGCTGCGGCAGCGGCGCCGCCGGGGGCTTCGCACGCCCCCTCACCGGGGGACGCCGACCACTACGGCGGTGCTCATGGTGCCGGCTCCTCGCTCCGTCGCCCGGGATGTCCGCACATTATCGCCGGTCACCGGGCCGGCCCCCTCATGCGCCCGGCAGCGTCACCTCCTCCGGACCGCAACCGATGAGCTCGGCCCCGTGGAGCCGGCCGTACAGCGCATCCAGCACCGGTTCGGGATACGGCCGGTACGCATGAGCGGGGCCGGCGGGCGTCGGCCACACAACGCGAAAGCGCCGATCAGGATTGCTCCTGATCGGCGCTTTCGCATTGTGTCCGAGGGGGGACTTGAACCCCCACGCCCGATAAAGGGCACTAGCACCTCAAGCTAGCGCGTCTGCCATTCCGCCACCCGGACCAGGTGTCTGTCTCGCGGGCTTCGGCCCGTTCCGACGTGGAAAACAATAGCAAACATTCGGGGGTGCTCGATCACGCCCCGGACAGCGTGAAGGGCGCATGACGAGGGGCGGGTGCCCTTGGGCGTGCGGGCCGGGCGCGGGAGGATGAGGGGGAGCACCACAGCGACGGTGGAAGGAAACAGCGTGAGCGAGACCAGCACGGCTCGGACCGGCTCCGGCGAGGACGAGGTCGTGGACCTCTGTCGTGAGCTGATCCGGATCGACACCAGCAACTACGGAGACCATTCGGGACCGGGGGAGCGGGGCGCGGCCGAGTACGTCGCTACGATGCTCGCCGAGGTCGGGCTGGAGCCCCAGATCTTCGAGTCCCACAAGGGCCGCGCCTCGACCGTGGCCCGGATCGAGGGCGAGGACCCGTCCAGGCCCGCGCTGCTCATCCACGGTCACACCGACGTGGTTCCGGCCAATGCCCACGACTGGACCCACCACCCGTTCTCCGGCGAGGTCGCGGACGGCTGTGTGTGGGGCCGGGGCGCGGTCGACATGAAGGACATGGATGCGATGACCCTCGCGGTCGTCCGCGACCGGATGCGCAGCGGCCGCAAGCCCCCGCGCGACATCGTGCTGGCTTTCGTAGCGGACGAGGAGGCGGGCGGCACGTACGGTGCGCGGTACCTCGTGGACAAGCACCCCGGCCTCTTCGAGGGGGTCACCGAGGCGATCGGCGAGGTCGGCGGCTTCTCCTTCACGGTGAACGAGAAGCTGCGGCTCTACCTCGTCGAGACGGCCCAGAAGGGCATGCACTGGATGCGGCTCACCGTGGACGGCACCGCCGGCCACGGCTCGATGACCAACGACGACAACGCGATCACCGAGCTCTGCGAGGCGGTCGGGCGGCTCGGGCGGCACAAGTGGCCGGTCCGGGTGACCAAGACCGTGCGGTCCTTCCTCGACGAGCTGTCCGACGCGCTCGGCACCCCGCTAGACCCGGAGGACATGGAGGCCACGCTCGCCAAGCTGGGCGGCATCGCCAAGATGGTCGGCGCCACGCTCCGCAACTCCGCCGCCCCCACCATGCTGGGTGCCGGCTACAAGGTGAACGTCATCCCCGGCCAGGCCATCGCCCATGTCGACGGCCGGTTCCTGCCCGGTTACGAGGAGGAGTTCCTGGCCGATCTGGACCGGATCCTCGGCCCGCGCGTGAAGCGCCAGGACGTGCACGGCGACAAGGCCCTGGAGACCAGCTTCGACGGCTCGCTCGTCGACGCGATGCAGGTCGCCCTGAAGGCGGAGGACCCGATCGCCCGTGCCGTGCCGTACATGCTCTCCGGCGGCACCGACGCCAAGTCCTTCGACGACCTGGGCATCCGGTGCTTCGGATTCGCCCCGCTGAAGCTGCCTCCGGAGCTCGACTTCGCGGGCATGTTCCACGGTGTTGACGAGCGCGTTCCGGTGGACGGTCTGAAGTTCGGCGTGCGGGTGCTCGACCGTTTCATCGACAACTGCTGACGCCTTGCCGGTGTTTCGCCGATTCCCGCATCAACAATCGCCAGCGTGTGCGCATTTGACCGGAACGGGTGAAAGGGGGTGCGCGCTCGTAGCCCGATTACCCCTTCCTCGTTACAGGTGATGCGGTCCGCGGCTGGGACCGCATTGCCAACTAGGAGGAATAATGATCAAGAAGGTCGTCGCTGCTGCGGCTGTCACTGGTGGTCTGGTGCTCGCTGGTGCGGGCATGGCCGTCGCGGACTCCGGTGTCCAGGGCGCCGCAGTCGGCAGCCCCGGCGTGATCTCGGGCAACAACATTCAGGTGCCCGTCCACGTGCCGGTGAACGTGTGCGGCAACACGACCTCCGTGGTCGGGCTGCTGAACCCCGCCTTCGGCAACACCTGCGTCAGCGCCTGACGTCGTGCGTCAACCCGTAAGGGTTTGAATCCGGTCGGCCCCGGAGTGCACACCATGCACTCCGGGGCCGCTGGGTACTTCGCCCCCGCACGGTCGAGTCCGGGGGTTTTTCCGGAAGGCAGAAGGCAGGAAACAACCTATGCGACAGGTCACGCGCAAAGGCCTGATCACCATGGCGGCGGCGGGCGGGGCGCTCGCGCTGAGTGGCGGTTACGCGCACGCTGACGCGGGAGCGTCCGGCGAAGCGACGAATTCCCCGGGGGTGCTGTCAGGGAATTCGGTACAGATCCCGGTCCATGTACCGGTCAACGTGTGCGGCAACTCCGTGGACGTCGTGGCACTGCTCAACCCGGCGTTCGGAAACACCTGCGGAAACGGTTCGCAGGACGACTCCCAGGGCAGGCACGTCTCCGGCAGCCGCGTCTCCGGCGACCTCACCCAGGCGAGCCGGCCCGGCACGGGCAAGCACCGGGCTCCGATCAGCGGCGCGCCGACGGCCCGAAACGGGGCGACGGCCCAGAGCGGGGCGACGGCCCGGGGCGTCACGACGGGCTCGCCGGGGGTGCTGTCCGGCAACAACATCCAGGCGCCCATCGACATCCCCGTCAACGCCTGCGGGAACAGCATCACCATCGGAGGTCTGCTCAGCCCCACCTTCGGCAACGACTGCGAGAACGGCCCGGACGCCGTCACGCCGCCCATCGGCACCCCGCCCCCGGTCACCCCGGTGACCGAACCTCCGGCTCCCGGACCGCGGACCGTGCCGAACGCGCCCGAGACCCGGAACGTCGCAGACGTCGCGGAGCTCGCACACACCGGAGCGGGCGGGCTCGACCTGCTGGTCCCGGCGAGTGCGGGCCTGCTGCTGGCAGGCGCGGGCACCGTGCTCTACCGCCGCGCCCGGACGTCCGCGTAACGGACCGGGACAGCGAGCGAGCAGGACGAAGGAGCGGGCCCCGCGGATGCCGGGCCCGCTCCGGCTTACCAGGTGGCCCGGAGCTGGCGGATGATCCGCCGCCGCAGGCGCACCCTTCGGCTGCCGTCGCGACGCAGCGTCAGCCGGTCCAACTCCCAGTGACCGTACTCGGCATGGTCGGTCAGCAGACGGGCTGTCTCCTTCCGGGAAACCCCGCGCGGCACGTACACATCGACAAATTCGTATTCCGGCATCGCATCTATTGTGCGGGCAGAGCCCGTGTACGGATAGCGTCTGCACTATGTCTGATGCTGCGCAGCCCACTGCTGCCGAGGTACGCGCCGCCGCCGAGGCGGTCAAAGCCGCGCTCGACCACCACCTCGCGGCCGTCGAACGCCGGACCGGGGACGACGACGCGGCCGTCTATGACGCGTTCAACGCACTGGCCGCTGCCGCCGAGTTCTACGACGAACTGCTCTACGACCGGTACGACGAAGTCACTCCTTTCGAGATCCCGGGTGCGGAGGATTCGCTGCCGCCGTACACCGGCCCCGAGGAGCCGAACGCACTCAGTGTGCTGATCCGGCGCGACTACGCGGTGGCGGAGCCGCCGAGGCTGCTCGCACAGGCCCAGCGGATCGCCGACCTCGACCAGGACGAGCGCAGCGGGAGCGCCGCGGTGGTCGGCTCCAGCGTCCACGCGGCGCTCGGCGTGCTCTTCGGGGAGTACGAACCCGACGAGATCGCCTCCCGGCACACGGAGTTCGGGCTGGAGGAGGGGGACTCCACGCTCTGGGTCACGGCTGCCGAGGAGCTCCCCGAGGCGGGGGAGTGGCTCGGCGCGCCCTTCGACGACGCGGATCCACAACTGGTGGTCTGCCGCTTCGACGTCAGCGCCGTCTTCGACGAGGACGAACCGGACGAGGAACCGGCCCGCCTGGACCCCGTCTGACCCCTGCCGCGGGACGGCGGGCCTGCTGATCCGTCGGCCGGGCGGGCTCTGCGTCGAGCCCGCCCGGTCCTGTCGTCCCCGACGGGACCCGGTCAGCGGGCCGGCGTCTCCAACAGGGTTCGCAGCCGCGTCGTACGGTCCTGGGCCGGGGGCTGGGCGACCACGCGCGGCAGCGCCTGATCCACCCCGTGCACCACGGACAGATGGCGCTCGCCGCGGCTGAAGGCGGTGTACACCCAGGAGCGGCTCAGTCCCTGCGCCGCGTCGCCCGGCAGCACGACGACCACCGCGGGCCACCGCATCCCGGCGGCCTGGTGGGCGCTGAGGGCCCAGCCGTGGCGCACGGAGGACTCCACCCGCTCCTGGGCCACGACGACCTCCGTGCCCGCGCAGTCCAGATGCAGGCCCTCGGCGTCCGCCGAGACGACCACCCCCGGCTCGGCCCTGCCCGGCGCCGGGACGTGGACGACCCGGTCGCCCGGGTCGAAGCCGCCGAACCGGCCGGGCCCGGGGTTGAGCCGCTGCTTCAGCGCCGCGTTCAGCGCCCGGGTGCCCGCCGAGCCGCCGTGGCCGACGGTGATCACCTGGGTGTCGGACGACGGTACGCCGATGGCGCGCGGCACCGAGTCGGCCACCAGCTGCACGGTGCGGTGCACCGCCTCGCCCGCATCGCGCACGGGGACGATCACCACCTCCTTGCCGGGCGCCTCGACCTGGTTCAGCTCGCCGATGCCGATGCCGGAGACCAGCTCGCCGATGGGGCCCGGATCCGGCGTACGGGAGACGATCTGCGGGCACGCGCGGGCCGCCAGCACATCCGCGAACACCTGCCCCGCACCGGCCGATCCCAGCACCCCGGGATCGCCGCTGAGCACCAGGCGGGTGCCGTCGGCCAGCGACTCGACCAGGATCGCGGCGGTCTCCACGTCCAGCTGCGGGGCGTCCAGCACGACGAGCAGGTCGACGGCGACGGCGCCTTCCTCGTCGCGCCCCGGGCCCTGCTCGCCGGAGAGCAGACCGGCGAGGGTGACGGCCGTCTCCGGGTCACCGGTCGCCGAGGCCAGCCGGCGCCTGCCGTCGGCGCTGTGCGTGGCGCCCAGGGCACGCAGCCCGAGAGCGCGGGCCGCGGTGATCAGGGCGGCGGGCTCGGCCCTGGCGGCCTCGCCCCCGGTGTGTGCCACCAGGCCGTGGGCCGCGACCGCGCGGATCAGCTCGGCCGCTGACGGGGAGCTCGCGGCCGAGGCCGCCTCCGTCCAGTCGGCGTCCTTCTCGCAGGCGTTGACCAGTCGGGCCAGGCCGTCGGCGAGGCTCTCCTCGGCGAGTGCGTAGCGGTCGAGGCCGAGCAGCACCTGCACCGGCTCCTGCCCGGCCCGCTCGGTGTCCGCGCCGGGTTCCTCACCGGATTCCGCAGGCGCCCCGGCCCCCTGCCCGTCGTGGTCCTGCCCGTCCTTTTCGTCGTCCTGGAAGACCAGGACGACGCCCTCGGCGACGGCGTGCTGCACGGCCGCGTCGGGATCGGTCACCGAACGCTCGGCGAGCGCGGCCCGTACCTGCGACGCGTCCAGCGCCGTGTGGCCCCGGAGCGCGGCCCGCTCCAGCAGCCAGCCGACCAGGGCGGCGCTCCGCCGCTCGTCGTCCGGACCGCACTCGGCACCGAGCAGGGCCCGCGCGAACCCGTCCGCCTGCTCGGGCCTGACCCCCGGCACGGCCAGCAGCTGCCAGGGGTCCACGCGCAGAACGTCGGCCGCCTGCGCCCCGAGGACCTCGGCCGCCGGTCCCGCCAGCGCCGCCGGAGCCCCGCCCTCGGCCAGTACGGCGGCGGTCGCGGCGACGGTCTTTGGCGAGGCACTCTGCGGCGCCCGTGCCGGTTCGGGGGCGCGAGGGCGGGCCGGAGCGGGCTCGGGTGCGATCCGGCGGGGGGCGGCAGGTGCGGGCGAGTCGAAGAACGAGGTGGCCGACTGCTCGCCGCTCTCCACCGCGCGCACGGCCGCCAGCAGGTCCGCCGCCTTGCCGCTCAGCTTCCCCCCGGCGGCGATGGGGCCCGCTTTCTCGGCCTTGCGCTTCTCGATCCGCTCCCGGAGCTCACGCTGGGCGGCGACCTCGGCCTCGGCCTCGGAGAGCTGCGCGGGGGCGGCGTCCGCCCCGGCCCCGTCGGCCGTGTCCTCCGCAGCCTCGGCCGGCTCGCCCGGTTCGTCGTCCGTCGGCCCGTCCGCGGAGTCGTCGCAGCCGTCGGCTCCGTCCGGCCCGTCGTCCGTCGCGCCGTCTGCGGCTCCGGCCGGTTCGCCGTCCGCCGCATCGGTTTTACCGTACGTCGCTTCGGCCGGCCCGCCGGTGCCGGGGGACGGCTCCGGGTCGCCCGCCCCGGTGGGCCCGGGGGCGCCGCCCTCCGTCTCCGTCCCGTCCCCGGCGGACGGGACGGGTACGTCGGCGGAGGGGGGCGCGACGACGGCGTCGTCGTCGGCGGCCGGGGAGCCGGGGGTTTCCCCCCGGGGAAGCGCAGTCACAGCGTGCTCCAGTCCTGGTCGGGATAGCGGTGCACGGGCGCCGAAACATCGTCGAGCGCCTGGCAGATCTCGTCAGGAAGACTAAGCGCCTCCACTGACAACGCCTCCGTGAGCTGCTGCGCGTTGCGCGCGCCGACGATCGGGGCCACCACGCCGGGCCGGTCCCGCACCCAGGCGAGAGCCACCTGGAGCGGCGTCGTCGCCAGCCCCTCCGCCGCCGTCGCCACCGCGTCCACCACGCGGCTCGCGGCCTCGTCGAGATACGGCTCGACGAACGGGGCCAGCAGCTCCGAGGCACCGCGCGAGTCCGCGGGGGTGCCCGACCGGTACTTCCCGGTGAGGACCCCGCGGCCCAGAGGGGAGGAGGGCAGCAGCCCGACACCGAGGTCGAGGGCGGCGGGCAGCACCTCCCGCTCCACCCCCCGCTGCAACAGCGAGTACTCCATCTGTGTGCTCGCCAGCCGGGTGCGCACCCCGGGCGAGGCGAGCTGCCAGGTCGCCGCCTTGGCCAGTTGCCAGCCGCAGAAGTTCGACACCCCCGCGTACCGGGCACGCCCGCTGGACACCGCCAGATCCACTGCCTGAAGGGTCTCCTCCAGCGGGGTCCCCGGGTCGAAGGCGTGGATCTGCCACAGATCCACGTGGTCCGTGCCGAGCCGTTCCAAGGAGGCGTCCAGCGCGGCCATCAGATGCCCGCGCGATCCGTCGAACCTGCGGTAGGGATCGGCCACGCTGCCGGCCTTCGTCGCGATGACCAGATCGTGCCGTGGCACCAGGCCCCCGACGAGCTGCCCGAGCAGGTACTCGGCCTCCCCACCGCCGTACACGTCGGCCGTGTCGACCAGCGTGCCGCCCGCCTCCCAGAAGGCCTTCAGCTGTTCGGCGGCGTCGTGCTCATCGGTGTCCCGGCCCCAGGTGAGGGTGCCGAGCCCGATCCGGGACACTCGAAGGCCGGTGCGGCCGAGATGCCTCTGCTCCATGGGCGCTGAGATTACTGGCCAGAACCCGACTCGGCGGAAGCCTGTGGACAACCCGGCGTCAAGTCGCCCCTGCCGGATCGCGCCGCCGCGCGCTAGAGTCCGGAGCTCAGGGACGTTACTGATCGGTAAGGGGAGCGGCTATGCGGCTCGGCATCAATCTCGGTTACTGGGGTGCGGGAATGGACGGCGATAATCTTGCCGTCGCTCAGGAGGCCGACCGGCTCGGATACGACGTCTGCTGGGCGGCCGAGGCGTACGGCTCCGACGCGCCGACCGTGCTCTCCTGGGTCGCCGCCCGGACCGAGTCCATCGACGTCGGCTCCGCGATCATGCAGATCCCGGCCCGCCAGCCGGCCATGACGGCGATGACCGCCGCCACCCTCGACTCGCTCTCCGGCGGCCGGTTCCGGCTCGGCCTCGGCGTGTCGGGACCGCAGGTCTCCGAGGGCTGGTACGGGGTCAAGTTCGACAAACCGCTGGCCCGCACCCGGGAGTACGTCGAGATCGTCCGCAGGGCCATGTCCCGCGAGCGGCTCTCCTACGAGGGACAGCACTGGACGCTGCCGCTGCCGGACGGTCCGGGCAAGCCCATCAAGCTGACCGTCGACCCGCAGCGCGAGCACATCCCGCTCTACATCGCCGCGATCGGTCCGAAGAACCTGGAACAGACCGGCGAGATCGCCGACGGCGCGCTGCTGATCTTCCCCTCCGCCGAGCACCTGGAGGACACGGCGGTGAAGTACCTGCGGGCGGGCCGGGAGAAGGCCGGTCTGACCATGGAGGGCTTCGACGTCTGCCCGACCCTGCCGCTCGCCGTCGGCGACGACGTCAACGGCCTCGCGGACATGTTCCGTCCGTACACCGCCCTGTACGTGGGCGGCATGGGCAGCCGGAAGCAGAACTTCTACAACCAGCTCGCGCAGCGCATGGGCTACGAGAAGCAAGCCGCCGAGATCCAGGACAAGTACCTGTCCGGCGACAAGAGCGGCGCCGCCGCCGCCGTACCGCACGAGCTGATCGACCAGACCACGCTGCTCGGTCCGGTCGAGCGGATCGCCGAGCGGATGCAGGCCTACGCCGCCGCGGGTGTCACGACACTGACCCTCGCCCCGGCCGGATTCACGCTGGAGGAGCGGCTCACGGCCCTGCGGGCCGGTACGGACGCGCTGGAGCGCTCCGGGCTCGCGTAGAGCGTCCGGCAGTAGGCAGCCGCGCGACGCCGCGAGGTCTACTGCTGGACGCTCCAGGACCCCGGAAGGCATCACTACGGCCGTGGTGGGGGCTCGGGGGCTCCCCGCCACGGCCGTTACGCATATCAACGTGCGCACGGCAGCGCGGTTACGCTGGGCCGCACCCCCATCCGGCGTAGCCGGGGCTCGTTCCTGTTGCCCGCGTGGGTGTGCCGCACTTGACTGTCGCTCGGTGGATGCGGCACGGAGGTGGCAGTGATGCTCTCGGCAAGGAACCTGTTCCAGGAGATTCTCGACGACGACGAGTCGTTCCGGCTGTTCTGTTCCATCGCGGCAGGCGGGGAGGCCCAGGGCGGCTGGGAGAACGGCCGTATCGCCGCCCTGGTGCCCGAGAGCCAGCGCGCCCTGGCGCCCAAGATCGCACGGCACGGTGCCGACGAGGACAAGCACGGCCGGATCTTCAACGCGCTGCTGAAGAAGCGCGGGCTCCAGCCGGCCGAGGTCCCGCACGAGACCGACTACACGATGCTGCTGGAGAAGCACGGCATCGGCCTCGCCCACGAGCAGCTGCGGGGCGAGGAACGGCTCTCCGAGCGCGACATCATCACCTACCTCGCCCACAGCCGGGTCACCGAGCAGCGCGCCTCCGAGCAGATGGCCCTGCTGCGCAAGTACTTCGCCGACCACCCCGACCTCGGCCACGCCGTGAAAATGATCTCGAACGACGAGGACAACCACCTGGCGTACTGCCACGAGGAACTGCTCCGCCTCGCACGGGCCGGACACGGCCGCACCATCCAGGGCACCCTGCGCGAGTGCGCGCTCGCCGAGATCCGGGTCTACCGCGACGTCAGCCTCGCCGTGATGGACCACATGGGCCGCATCCTGGGCTGGCCCCGGGTCAGGTCGGCGGTGCTGGCCGCCGGGATCCACGCCGTCTACGCATACGAACGGCTCGTCGGGTGGCGGCGCATGGTGAGCCTGGAACAGCCCGAGCGGCGCGACGCCCTGGGCGGTCCCGCCACGCCGGAGCCCGGGTTCGCCTGAACCGGGCGGGGCGTTGGCCCGTACGTCAGAGCCAGCCGCGGCGCTTGAACTGCCGGTACAGCCCGAACACCACCGTGGCCATCAGTGCGATCACCGCCGGATAGGCCCACACCCAGCGGAGTTCCGGCATGTGGTCGAAGTTCATGCCGTAGATCCCCGCCACCATCGTCGGCACGGCGGCCATCGCCGCCCAGGCCGAGATCTTGCGCATGTCGTCGTTCTGCCGCACGCCCACCTGGGCCAGATGGGCCGAGAGGATGTCGGAGAGCAGCCGGTCCAGCCCCTCCACGTACTCGTTGGCGCGCGTCAGATGGTCGCTGACGTCCCGGAAGAACGGCTGCGAGTGTTCGTGGACGAACGGCACGTCCGCGCTCGCCAGCCGGGCCATGGGAGAGCTCAGCGGTCCGGCCGCCCGGCGGAACTCCAGGATCTGCCGCTTGAAGGTGTAGATGCGGGATGCGGTGCTCTTGGTGTCACCGACGCCGGTCGGCGCGAACACCTCGGTCTCCAGCTCCTCCAGGTCGACCTGGAGCTCGCCCGCGACCTCTATGTAGTGGTCGACGACGGCGTCGCTGATCGCGTACAGCACCGCCGTCGGCCCGTGCCTGAGCACCTCCGGCTCGGCCTCCAGGCGGCGGCGCACCGCGGCGAGCGGCGCGCCCTCCCCGTGCCGGACCGTCACGACGAACGAATCGCCGATGAAGGCCATCAGCTCGTCGGTGGTGACGGTGTCGCTGCTCTGCTCGTACACCACCGGCTTGATGACCGCGAAGAGCGAGTCGTCGTACACCTCCAGCTTGGGGCGCTGGTGTGCGCTCAGGGCGTCCTCCACCGCCAGCGGATGCAGGCCGAACTCGCTGCTGACGAGGTCGAACTCCTTCTCCGTCGGCTCGTGCAGCCCGATCCAGAGGAACGCGTCGCCGGTGGCCCGTGCCTCTTCGAGGGCATCGGAGAGGTCGGCGGGGCCGTCGGTGCGGCGCCCGTCCCGGTAGATGGCACAGTCCACGATCACGGCGCGCATTCTTCCCTGCCGCGGTCCTGGGCGCACCTCATCGGCGTCGGCGGCCAGCACTTAGGCTGATCCGTATGCCCACCCTGATCCTCGTACGCCACGGACGTTCCACCGCCAACACCGCCGGGGTGCTCGCGGGCCGCACCCCCGGGGTCGCGCTCGACGAGCGCGGTGCCGAGCAGGCCGCGGCGCTGCCCGGACGGCTCGCCGGGCTGCCCCTGGCCGCCGCAGTCAGCAGCCCGCTCCAGCGCTGCCGGGAGACCCTGCGGCCGCTGCTCGCCGCCCGTCCGGAGCTGGAGCTGCACACCGAGGACCGGATCAGTGAGTGCGACTACGGCGACTGGTCGGGTCGCAAGCTCGCGGAACTCGCCGACGAACCCCTGATGGGCGTCGTGCAGCAGCACCCGTCGGCCGCGGCGTTCCCCGGCGGCGAGTCGATGCGCGGCATGCAGGCGCGCGCGGTGGACGCCGTACGGGACTGGAACGCCCGCATCGAGGCCGGGCACGGCGACGACGCCATGTACGTGATGTGCTCGCACGGCGACATCATCAAGGCCCTGGTCGCCGATGCGCTCGGCATGCATCTCGACCTCTTCCAGCGGATCCAGGCCGACCCCTGCTCGGTCACCGCGATCCGCTACACCAGGCTGCGGCCCTTCCTGCTGCGGCTCGGCGACACCGGGGACCTCGCGTCGCTGGCGCCGCGCGAACACCCGCGCCCGGCGGGCTCGGACGCGGACGCGGCGGTCGGGGGCGGCGCTGGGGCACCGTGATCGCTTCGCGCAGTAGGGTGGACGCTCCGTAGGCGCCTTGCCCCGGGGGAATGTCCCGGGCCCCGGCCGCCCCCATCCACCGTCGAGTTCAAGGGAGACAGGACGTGTCCCGTCAGGTGTTCCTCTACGACCCCCCGGACCGCTTCGTGGCCGGTACGGTCGGGTTGCCTGGACGTCGTACGTTCTTCCTGCAGGCATCCTCAGGCGGACGTGTCACCAGCGTGGCCCTGGAGAAGACCCAGGTCGCCGCGCTCGCCGAGCGGATCGACGAACTGCTCGACGAGGTGGTGCGGCGGACCGGAGGGAATTCCCCGGTGCCCGCCGTGGCGCCGATGGACGTCACCGACACCGCGCCCCTGGACGTCCCCGTCGAGGAGGAGTTCCGGGTCGGCACGATGGCGCTCGCCTGGGACGGCGAGGAACAGCGCATGATCGTCGAGGCGCAGGCGCTGGTCGAACTGGACGTGGAATCCGACGAGGATCTCGCCGAGGCCGAGGAACGGCTGCTCCAGGACGAGGAGAACGGGCCGCCGATGCTCCGGGTCCGTCTCAGCGGCGCGCAGGCACGGGCCTTCGCCAAGCGCGCCCTGGACGTCGTGAACGCCGGACGTCCGCCGTGCCCGCTGTGCAGCCTGCCGCTCGACCCGGAAGGACACGTATGCCCGCGCCAGAACGGATACCGTCGCGGAGCCTGACCGGCACCGAACTGGTCGATCTGCTCACCGAGGGCGAGCTCACCGTTCTCGGACAGATCCGCGGCGCTTCCAACGCGGTGCTCTACTGCACCGTCGCGCGCGACGGCGAGGAAGCGGCCTGCGTCTACAAGCCGGTGGCCGGCGAGCAGCCCCTGTGGGACTTCCCGGACGGCACGCTCGCCGCCCGAGAGGTGGCCGCGTACGAGATCTCCGAGGCGACCGGCTGGGGCCTGGTGCCGCCCACCGTGCTGCGGGACGGCCCGTACGGCGAGGGCATGTGCCAGCTGTGGATCGACGCGGCCCCCCAACGTGAGGACGGCGACGAGGACAACGAGAACGGCGGGGACGGCGCGGACGGCGAGGCGGGCGAGCCGCCGCTGCTCGCGCTCGTCGAGGATGAGGAGCCGGGGGAGGGCTGGAAGGCCGTCGCCCACGCCGAGGTCGGTGAGGGCAGGACGGCCCTGCTGGTCCACGCGGACGACGCCCGGCTGCGGCGGCTGGCCGTCCTCGACGCGGTGATCAACAACGGCGACCGCAAGGGCGGCCATCTGCTGCCCGCACCCGGCGGCCGGCTCTACGGCATCGACCACGGTGTGACGTTCAACGCCGACGACAAGCTGCGCACACTGCTCTGGGGCTGGGCGGGGGAGCCGCTGACGGCCGAGGCCGTCGAGGTCGTGGAACGGCTGGGCGCGGAACTCGCGCCGGGAACCCCGCTCGTCACCCGGCTGGCCGAGCTGATCACCGAGGTCGAGATCGAGGCGTTGCGGGGCCGTGTGGCGGGGCTCAGGGCGACCGGCAGGCACCCGGAGCCGAGCGGGCAATGGCCGTCGATCCCCTGGCCTCCGGTCTGAGCGGAGCAGCGGAAACGGGGTGGCGGGGCGCGGACCGGGGTGACCGGGCCGCCTCCCGAAGCAGATGGAACCGCTCGGCGCAAGAGTGCCTCTTCGGTCAAGATCCGGCATCCGGTTCGTATCCGGAACATGCATCCGGTTACGCTCGTGACATGCATGCCTGGCCCGCTTCTGAGGTCCCCGCCCTGCCTGGCAAGGGCCGCGACCTTCGGATCCACGACACCGCGACCGGCGGACGGATCACCCTTGACCCCGGTCCCGTCGCCCGCATCTACGTCTGCGGCATCACGCCGTACGACGCGACCCACATGGGTCATGCGGCGACCTACAACGCGTTCGACCTCGTTCAGCGCGTGTGGCTCGACACCAAGCGGCAGGTTCACTATGTCCAGAACGTGACCGACGTGGACGACCCGCTCCTGGAGCGGGCCGTGCGCGACGGCCAGGACTGGACCGAGCTCGCCGAGCGCGAGACGGCCCTGTTCCGCGAGGACATGACCGCCCTGCGCATGCTTCCGCCGAAGCACTACATCGGCGCCGTGGAGGCGATACCCGGCATCGTCCCGCTGGTGGAACGGCTCCGCGACGCCGGCGCCGCCTACGAGCTCGACGGCGACGTGTACTTCTCCGTCGAGACCGACCCGCACTTCGGCGAGGTCTCCAACCTCGACGCCGAGGCGATGCGGCTGCTCTCCGCCGAACGCGGCGGCGACCCGGAGCGCCCCGGAAAGAAGAACCCGCTCGACCCGATGCTCTGGATGGCCGCCCGCGAGGGCGAGCCGAGCTGGGACGGCGGCTCGCTCGGCCCCGGCCGGCCCGGCTGGCACATCGAGTGCGTCGCCATCGCCCTGGACCACCTCGGCATGGGCTTCGATGTCCAGGGCGGCGGGTCCGACCTCGCCTTCCCGCACCACGAGATGGGCGCCTCGCACGCCCAGGTGCTCACCGGTGAGCACCCCTTCGCCCAGACCTATGTGCACGCCGGAATGGTCGGCCTGGACGGCGAGAAGATGTCCAAGTCCAGGGGCAACCTGGTCTTCGTCTCGCAGCTGCGCCGCGACGGCGTGGACCCGGCGGCGATCCGGCTGGCGCTGCTGTCACACCACTACCGGTCCGACTGGGAGTGGACGGACCAGGTGCTCGCCGACGCGATGGAGCGGCTGGCCCGTTGGCGGGCCGCCGTCTCCCGGCCCGACGGACTGTCCGCCGATGCCCTGGTCGAGGAGGTCCGCGAGGCTCTCGCCGACGACCTGGACGCGCCGGCCGCGCTGGCCGCCGTGGACCGTTGGGCCGAGCGGCAGAACGCCGAGGGCGGTACGGACGAGGGTGCGCCCGGCCTCGTCTCGCGCACCGTCGACGCGCTGCTGGGTGTCGCCCTGTAGCGCCGCGCAGGGTGGCAACCCGCTGATATCCACCGGACGTTCCGGACGAACCGGCCTTGGACTTCTCGACGAAGTTCAGGGCCGGTTCCGTTTTGTCCATGGTCAAGTGCTCGATGCTGCGCTAAAAGCGCTCTATGCAATCATCAACGCGCATCAGAACGGCGGCAGTTGCAGCCTTGCTGGGGTTGCTCGCCGTCCTCTCGGGGCCAGGTGCGGCCCAGGCCGGTGCCGCCGAGCCGGACACCACGGTCGGCGACCTCACCGGGTTCTCGGCCGACGGACCCGTCTACCACCTGAAGGCCGGAGCCGCCGAGGCCCGGGTCAGCTTCGTCTCCGACGAGACCTTCCGCATCGAACTCGCCCCGGACGGCACGTTCTCGGACCCGACGGGCGACGACATCGTCCTGCCGCAGGGCACCCCGCCGCACACCCGGTGGAAGGAGCGGAGCGACCGCTACGAACTCTCCACCTCCGACGTCACCCTGCGGGCCTACAAATCTCCCCTGCGCTTCGCCCTGTACCGGGCGGACGGCAGCCAGCTCTGGTCCGAGGCCAAGGGGCTGAGCTGGAACGGCGGGAAGACCACCCAGACGCTGGCCCGCGGCGCGGACGAGCAGTTCTACGGTGCCGGCATGCAGAACGGCCGGGGCAACACCTCACACCGCGACAAGACCGTCGAGGTCGGCGTCGACTACAACTGGAACGACGGCGGCCACCCCAACTCGGTGCCGTTCTACCTCTCCTCGGCCGGATACGGCGTCTTCCGCAACACCTACGCGCCGAACACCTACGCCTTCAACGACCCGGTGACCGCCAGCGCGAAGGAGCAGCGCTTCGACGCGTACTACTTCGCGGGCGACAGCGCCAAGGACGTCATCGGGCAGTACACCGAGCTCACCGGCAAGCCCTTCCTGCCGCCGGTGTACGGGATGGAGATCGGCGACGCCGACTGCTACCTCCACAACGCCAACCGCGGTGAGCGCCACACCCTGGACGCCCTGAAGGTCGCCGACGGCTACGTCGAGCACGACATGCCGAACGGCTGGATGCTCGTCAACGACGGCTACGGCTGCGGCCACGAGGACCTCGCCGAGACGGCGAAGGGCCTCCAGGACCGCGACATGCAGCTCGGCCTGTGGACCGAGGACGGCATCGACAAGATCGCCGATCAGGTCAAGGCCGGCCAGCGGGTCGCCAAGCTGGACGTCGCCTGGGTCGGCGCCGGCTACAAGTTCGCCCTGGACGGCTGCAAGGACGCCTACAAGGGCATCGAGGACAACAGCGACGCCCGCGGCTTCACCTACGCCCCCGAGAGCTGGTCGGGCGCCCAGCGCTGCGGTGTGCAGTGGTCCGGCGACCAGTACGGCACCTGGGACTACATCCGCTGGCAGATCCCGACCTACGCGGGCGCCACGATGTCCGGTCTCGCCTACACCACCGGCGACGTCGACGGCATCTTCGGCGGCAGCGCCAAGACGTACACCCGTGACCTCCAGTGGAAGATGTTCCTGGGGACCACGATGACGATGGACGGCTGGGCGGCCAGCGACAAGCAGCCCTTCCGGTACGGGGAGCCGTACACCACCATCAACCGCGACTACCTCAAGCTCAAGGAGTCGCTGCTGCCCTACCAGTACTCCTACGCGCACGAGGCGACGAAGACCGGCGTCGGCATGGTCCGCCCGCTCGTCCTCGAATACCCGGACGACCCGAAGGCGGCGACCGACGCGGCGAAGTACGAGTTCATGTCCGGCGAGGACTTCCTCGTCGCCCCGGTCTACCAGGACAGCACCGAACGCGACGGCATCTACCTGCCGAAGGGCACCTGGACCGACTACTGGAGCGGCCGGACCTACGAGGGGCCGGTCACCCTCGACGACTACAGCGCCCCGCTCGACACCCTGCCGCTGTTCGTCAAGGGCGGTGCCAGCGTGCCGATGTGGCCGGGCATCCGCTCGTACAAGGACCGCACCGCCGGCTCCCCGCTCGCCTGGGACGTCTACCCGCAGGGCAAGTCGTCCTTCACGCTGTACGAGGACGACGGCGTCACCCGGCAGCACCGCGCCGGCAAGTACGCCACCCAGCGGGCCGAAGTGGACGCCCCGGTCCGGGGCGCGGGCGACGTGACCGTGCGGATCGGCGCGAGCAAGGGGCAGTTCACCGGCAAGCAGGGCAAGCGCCCGTACGAGTTCAGCGTGCACACCGGTTCCGCCCCGAGCGCGGTCGAGCTCGGCGGGAAGCTGCCCCGGCTGGACTCCGCCGCCGCGTACAAGGCCGCGAAGCAGGGCTGGTGGTACGACCGGGACGACCGCGGTGGCGTCGTGAAGATCAAGACCGCGCCGCTCTCCACCGCCGAGGCCTTCTCCGTGAAGCTGAAGAACACCAGCGCGGTCGGCGGGCGCAACGCCGCGGCGAACGCCGTGGTCTCCGCGCCGCCCGGTCAGGAGGTCGGCGCCGGGGCCGAGGGCGCCGTCACCGTCGACGTCACCGCGGGCACGGCCGATGTGACGGACGCCCAGGTCGGTCTGGACGTCCCCGAGGGCTGGCAGGTCGCGGGGCCCGCGAAGGTGGACCGGATCCCGGCGGGCACCACCCGGCGGGTCGAGGTCTCCGTCACCCCCGCGAAGGACGCCACGGCGGGAGAGGCACGGATCGCCGCCCTCGTCCGCTACCGGTCGGCCGGTGAATCCCGCACCGCCACCCAGCGGTTCGCCGCCGGAGTGATGCCGCCGCCGCCCACCGGTGAGGCCTGGGCGAGCGATCTGGTGTGGCTGAAGTCCACCAACGGCTACGGACCGGCCGAACGCGACCGCAGCAACGGCGAGTCGGGCGCCACCGACGGGCACCCGCTGACCCTCGCCGGGAAGACGTACGAGAAGGGGATCGGCACCCACGCCGACTCCGACATCGAGGTCTACCTCGGCGGGCGCTGCACCGCGTTCACCGCGGACGCGGGGATCGACGACGAGATCAACGGCTACGGCGAAGTGGCCTTCTCCGTCGAGGCGGACGGCAAGGTGCTGTGGACCTCCCCGAAGGTGACCGGGGCCTCGGCGACCGTGCCGGTCGACGTGAAGCTCGACGGTGCGCGCCATGTGCACCTGAAGGTCACGGACACCAACGGCTCCAAGACCGGTGACCACGGGGACTGGGCCGGAGCCCGGTTCACCTGTTCCTGAATGTCCCGGACAGCACGGGAGCGCCGGGCGGTCACGTACCCGCCCGGCGCTCCACCGGTCCCGTCAGTCCTCCGGGGAGTCCTCCGACGGACCGTGCGGTCCCTCGCCGTCTCCGCCGCCGTCGCCCTCCCGGCCGGGTCCGTCCGCGGGCGGTGCGCCTGGGTCCGGGTCGCCCCCGGTCTCGGGACGGACCGGCTTCGGCGGCCGGGTGCGGCCGCTGGAGGTGTCGCGCAGGTACGAGGTGTCGCCGCTCTCCGTCGCGTGCCCGCCCGGTGCCTGGCCCGGACCGATGTCCCTGCGGCGCAGATACCGTTCGAACTCCCGGGCGATGGCCTCGCCGCTCGCCTCGGGCAGCTCGGCGGTGTCCCGGGCCTCCTCCAGCGTCTGCACGTACTCGGCCACTTCGCTGTCCTCGGCGGCCAGTTGGTCGACGCCGAGCTGCCAGGCGCGCGCGTCCTCGGGCAGTTCGCCCAGCGGGATGCGCAGACCGATGAGATCCTCCAGCCGGTTCAGCAGCGCGAGCGTGGCCTTCGGGTTGGGCGGCTGCGACACGTAGTGCGGCACCGCCGCCCACAGGCTCACCGCGGGCACGCCCGCGTGCGTGCAGGCCTCCTGGAGGATGCCGACGATGCCCGTCGGCCCCTCGTACTTGGTCTCCTCCAGGTCCATGGTCCGCGCCAGGTCCGGGTCGGAGGTGACTCCGCTGACCGGCACCGGCCGGGTGTGCGGGGTGTCGCCGAGCAGGGCGCCCAGAATCACCACCATCTCCACTCCCAGCTCATGGGCGAAACCCAGGATCTCGTTGCAGAACGAGCGCCAGCGCATGGATGGTTCGATACCCCGGACCAGGACGAGATCGCGGGGCTTGTCCCCGCCGACGCGGACCACGGAGAGCCGGGTGGTCGGCCAGGTGATCTTGCGTACCCCGCCGTCCAGCCAGAGCGTCGGCCGGTTGACCTGGAAGTCGTAGTAGTCCTCGGCGTCCAGCGCCGCGAACACCTCGCCCTTCCACTCCCGGTCCAGGTGCGCGACCGCCGTGGAGGCGGCGTCCCCTGCGTCGTTCCAACCCTCGAACGCGGCCACCATGACCGGGTCGATCAGCTCGGGAACTCCCTCGAGCTCGATCACCCAGGCCTCCTTCCGAAGTTCCCTTGTGTACCCATCAACCTTACGGCTTCCAGCCACTTGCGCCGCAGCCTGAGCACACAGCCGGGCGAACCCGGCCCGCACGGGCGTACCACCGGTCGAATCGTGGCATCAAACCCGGGATACATCCGAGCTGTGATGGGTAGATTTCGTTCAATCGCTGGACGTTGGGGGCTTCGTGGCGCTATACATCGGATGACCAGAACAGAGGTCCGATGTTATTCCCCTGGGGGCGCACATGAGTCAGACCGTCACGGATTTCGAGGTCCACGACATCCGTTTTCCGACCTCGGAACAACTGGACGGCTCGGACGCCATGAACCCCGATCCCGACTACTCGGCTGCCTACGTCGTACTGCGCACCGATGTCCAGGACCGCACGGGCGGTCCGGACAGCGGCAGCGGCGGCATCGAGGGACATGGCTTCTGTTTCACCATCGGGCGCGGCAACGAGGTGATGGCCGCCGCCATCGACACGCTGCGCCCCTATCTGGTGGGGCGCCGGGTGCCCCGCACCGCGGCCGATCTCGCCGCACTGCACCGCGAGCTCACCCATGACTCGCAACTGCGCTGGCTCGGCCCGGAGAAGGGCGTGATGCACATGGCGGCCGGCGCGGTCGTCAACGCCGCCTGGGACCTGGCCGCCAAGCTCGCGGGCAGGCCGGTCTGGGAGTTCCTCGCCGGGATGACGCCCGAGGAGCTCGTCTCCCTGGTCGACTTCCGCTACCTCACCGACGCCCTCACCCCCGACGAGGCCCTGGAGATCCTGCGGGCCGCCGAACCCGGCCGGGCCGAGCGCGCCGAGCGGCTGCGCGCCGAGGGCTACCCGGCGTACACCACCTCGCCGGGCTGGCTGGGCTACAGCGACGACAAGCTGGTCGGGCTCGCGAAGGAGGCCGTCGCCGACGGCTTCACCCAGATCAAGCTGAAGGTCGGCGGCAGCCTGAGCGACGACGTCCGCAGGCTCGCCCTGGCCCGCGAGGCCGTCGGGCCGGACATCCGGATCGCCGTCGACGCCAACCAGCGCTGGGACGTCCAGGACGCGGTCGAGTGGATGACCGCGCTCGCGCCGTACGACCCGCACTGGATCGAGGAACCGACCAGCCCCGACGACATCCTCGGCCACGCCGCTGTCCGCGCGGGCCAGCCGGTCAAGGTCGCCACCGGCGAACACGTCGCCAACCGGGTCGTGTTCAAGCAGCTGCTCCAGGCCGGGGCGGTCGACTTCGTCCAGATCGACGCGGCCCGTGTCGCGGGCGTCAACGAGAACCTGGCGATCCTGCTGCTCGCCGCCAAGTACGGCGTGCCGGTCTGCCCGCACGCGGGCGGGGTAGGACTCTGCGAGCTGGTGCAGCACCTCTCGATGTTCGACTACGTGGCGGTCTCCGGCAGTCGGGACAACCGTGTGATCGAGTACGTCGACCATCTCCACGAACACTTCGCCGATCCCACCGTGATCGAGTCGGGCCACTACACCGCGCCGAGCTCCCCGGGCTTCTCAGCCCGGATGCTCCCCGAGTCGATCGACGCACACCGCTATCCGGAGGGCGCCGTATGGCAGTCCCGCCGCACCACCGAGGAGGCCGGCCGATGACCGCGACGAGCGACTTCGAAGGAATGGGAGCCCTGATCACGGGCGGCGCCTCCGGCATCGGGGCCGCCGTCGCGACCATGCTGCTGGCGCGCGGCGCCCGGGTGGCCGTTCTGGACCGGGAGACCGCGGGCGCCCCCGAGGGCGTCATCGCCGTCAAGGCCGACGTCACCGACGACGACGCGGTGCGCGAGGCGGTCGACCGGGCCGCCGCCGAACTGGGCGCACTGCACACCGTCGTCTCCAACGCCGGCATCGGATCCATCGGCACCGTAGAGGACAACGCCGACGAGGAGTGGACCCGGGTGCTGGACATCAACGTCCTCGGCATGGTCCGCACCGCCCGGCATGCTCTGCCCCATCTGCGGCGCGCGGCGGCCGACCGCCCCGGCGCCGTCTCGATCACCCAGACCTGCTCCATCGCGGCGACCGCCGGGCTGCCGCAGCGCGCCCTGTACAGCGCGAGCAAGGGCGCGGTGCTCTCGCTGACCCTGGCCATGGCCGCCGACCACGTCCGCGAGGGCATCCGGGTCAACTGCGTCAACCCCGGTACGGCGGACACCCCGTGGATCGGCCGGCTCCTCGGCCAGGCCGACGACCCGGCCGCCGAGCGGGCCGCGCTCAACGCCCGCCAGCCGCTGGGGCGGCTGGTGTCGGCCGACGAGGTGGCCGCCGCGATCGTCTACCTCGCCAGCCCCGCCGCCGCCTCGGTCACCGGCACGGCGCTGGCCGTGGACGGAGGCATGCAGGGGCTGCGCCTGCGCCCCGCCGAGAGCTGACCGGGGGAGCGCGGCCCGAGCCGCGTCATGGGCCGCGCCCCCCCCGCGCACGATGCTCCCCGCGCACGATGCACCTCCGCTTTGCCGACAGAGCTCCGAGCCGGTACTCACAAAGGAACGGGACACCAATGAGAGTGCGTACGACGAGTGCGGCGGCCTGCGCCGTACTGCTGGCAGTCACCGCCCTCACGGGCTGCAACCGCGAGTCGACCGCCGACGGCGCGGGCGGCGGGAAGGTCGGGATCGACCTGCCGCGCAGCGACAGCGACTTCTGGAACTCGTACCAGAACTACGTGGAGAAGGGCGTCGAGGCGGGCGAGGTCAAAGCGCTGCCGCTGACCAACTCGCAGAACGACATCGGCAAGCTGGTCGCCAACGTCCAGACCTTCGCCGACCAGGGCGCCAAGGCCGTGGTGATGGCGCCGCAGGACACCGGTGCGATCGCCGAGTCGCTCAACACGCTGAACGAGAAGAAGATCCCGGTCGTCAGCGTCGACACCCGCCCCGACAAGGGCGACATCTACATGGTGGTGCGCGCCGACAACAAGGCATACGGGACCAACGCCTGCAAGTACCTGGGCGAGCAGCTCAAGGGCAAGGGCAAGGTCGTCGAGTTCCAGGGCGACCTCTCCTCGATCAACGGCCGCGACCGGTCCGAGGCGTTCAAGGCATGCATGGACAAGGACTTCCCCGGCATCGAGGTCTTCGAGCTGGCCACCGACTGGAAGGGCGACGTCGCCTCCGCCAAGCTCCAGGCCACCCTCGCCGCCAACCCCGACATCAACGGGATCTACATGCAGGCCGGCGGTGTCTTCCTGCAGCCCACCCTCGCCCTGCTGGAGCAGAAGAAGCTGCTGAAGCCGGCCGGTACGCCGGGGCACATCACGATCATCTCCAACGACGGCATCCCCGAGGAGTTCGACGCCATCAAGGCCGGAAAGATCGACGCGACGATCTCCCAGCCCGCCGACCTGTACGCGAAGTACGCGCTGTACTACGCCAAGGCCGCCCTGGACGGCAAGACCTTCAAGGAAGGCCCCACCGACCACGACTCCAACATCATCAAGATCCCGAACGGCTTCGAGGACCAGCTCCCCGCGCCGCTGGTGACCAAGGACAACGTCGACGACCCGAAGCTGTGGGCCAACCAGCCGGAGAAGAAGAGCTAGCCATGGACCAGGCACCACCTGCCGTACAGGCGGAAGGCGTTGTCAAACGCTTCGGGCCCACCGTGGCGCTCGACGGGGTCCGGCTCACCGTGCAGCCGGGTGAGTCGCACGCCCTGGTCGGGCGCAACGGCGCCGGAAAGTCGACCCTGGTCAGTGTCCTGACCGGACTCCACAAGGCGGACGCGGGCACGGTCGCCTTCGGCGGGGAGCCCGCGCCCGCCTTCGGGGACACCGCGGCCTGGCAGTCGAAGATCGCCTGCGTCTACCAGAAATCCATGGTCGTCCCGGATCTGACCGTCGCGGAGAACCTCTTCCTCAACCGCTTCGACGACAAGGCCCGCTGGATCAGCTGGGGAAAGCTCCGCAGCCGCGCGCAGCGGCTGCTGGCCGAGTACGGCGTCGAGGTCGACCCCAGCACCCGGGCACGCGATCTCGCCGTCGAGCAGCGGCAGTTCGTCGAGATCGCCAGGGCGCTCTCCTTCGGCGCCCGGCTGATCGTGCTGGACGAGCCGACCGCCCAGCTCGACGCCCGGGGCATCGGGAGGCTCTTCGACAAACTGCGGGAACTGCAGGGCCAGGGAGTGGCGTTCCTCTTCATCTCCCACCACCTCCAGGAGGTGTACGAGCTGTGCACGGCGGTCACCGTCTATCGTGACGCCCGCCATGTGCTGACCGCCCCGGTCGCCGACATCGCCAAGGCGGAGCTGGTGGCGGCGATGACCGGCGAGCAGTCCGCCGGTGTCACCGCCTGGCACGCGGGCGGCAGTGGGGCCGAGACACGGCACGGGTCGGCCGAGCCCGTGCTGCGTACCGAAGGGCTCACCGTCCAGGGCCAGTTCGAACCGCTGGACCTGGAGGTCCGCCCCGGCGAGGTGCTCGGTCTGGCCGGATCGGCGGCGAGCGGCAACACGGCCCTGGGCGAGACCCTGGCCGGCATGCGGAAGGCGGGCGGCGGCACCGTCCGGGTGCACGGCAGGGCCGTGCGCTCCGGCAGCGTGCCGCACGCGCTGGACGCCGGGATCGGCTACATCCCCGAGGACCGGCACGACCAGGGCCTCGTCCTGGAACGCAGCGTCGCCGAGAACGCCACGCTCACGGTCACCGACCAGCTCGGCCCGTGGGGGACCGTGCTTCCCTCCCGTACCAGGGAGTTCGCACGCTCGATGATCGCCTCGCTGGACATCAGGACACAGGGGCCCGAGCAGCCCGTCTCCGGACTCTCCGGCGGCAACCAGCAGAAGGTGGTGGTGGCCAGGGCGCTGGCACGTCAGCCCAGCGTGCTGGTGGCGGTGCGGCCCACCTCGGGCGTGGACATCAAGTCCAAGGACTCGCTGCTCGGAGTCGTGCGGCGGGTCGCCGACGAGGGGAACGCCGCAGTGATCGTCTCGGACGAGCTGGACGATCTGCGGGTCTGCGACCGGGTGCTGGCCCTGTTCCACGGACGCGTGGTCGCGACATTCGCAAGCGGGTGGAACGACGGGGAGCTCGTCGCCGCCATGGAAGGTGTGGGGGAAAGGGAATGACCGGCACGGTACGGCCCCTGGCGGCCGACGGCATCGACAGCGGACCGAAGGGCTCCCCGGCCGGCGAGAGGCCGCTGGACCGGCTCAAGCTGATCAGGTGGAGCGACTTCTCGCTGGTACCGGTGATCCTGGTGCTGATGGTGATCGGGTTCATCGTCTCACCGGTGTTCCTGACCTCCGAGAACCTGATCAGCGTCGTCCAGCAGTCCTCCGAGCTGAGCCTGCTGGTGCTGGGCCGGGCGCTGATCCTGATCTGCGGGCGGATGGACCTGTCGCTGGAGTCGACGATCGGCATCGCGCCGGTCGTCGCGATGTGGCTGGTGCTGCCCGCCGAGGGCGGCCGCTTCGCGGGCCTGGGGCTGCTGCCCACCTGGTCGGCGATCCCGCTCTGCCTGCTGGTGGGCCTGGTCATCGGCGCGGTCAACGGCTTCCTGATGCTGAAGCTGAGGGTCAACGGCTTCATCGCCACACTCGGCGTGCTCACCATGCTGCGCGGCCTGCACATCGGCATCACCGAGGGCAAGTCCATCACCGACGTCCCGGAGTCCTTCCGCTACCTCGGCAAGAGCGAGTGGCTCGGTGCACCGGCCGCCGTCTGGATCTGCCTCGCGCTGTTCGCCGTCGGCGGCGCCGCGCTCGCGTGGCTGCGCCACGGACGCTCGCTCTACGCCATCGGCGGCAACCCGGAAGCGGCGCGCGCCGCGGGCATCCGGGTGGACCGGGTCACCTGGATCGTCCTGGCCGTCGGCGGCCTGCTGGCGGCCTTCGCGGGCATCCTCTACACCGGTCACTACGGATCGGTCGCGGCGACCCAGGGCAACGGCTGGATCTTCCAGGTGTTCGCCGCCGCGGTCATCGGTGGCATCAGCCTCAAGGGCGGCCGCGGCACGCTGTTCGGGGCGCTGACCGGTGTGCTGACGCTCCAGCTGGTGGTCAATGTGATGACCCTCGGCGGTGTCCCGGCGCTGTGGAACCAGTTCCTCAACGGCGCGATCATCATCGTCGCCCTGGTCATCTCCCGCTTCGCGAGCGGCGAGAAGCAGGACTGAGGATCGCTCCCCGGACGGGGCGGGTGGGGGTTTCTTCCGCCCGCCCCGCCCAGCGCTACAGCGACGACCGCAACCACTGCTCCACGCTCGCCACATGCACCGTAGCCCAGGCCCGCGCGGCCTCCGCGTCCCGGTCCCGCAGCGCCGACACGATCGCCCGGTGCTCGTGGAGCGTCCGGGTGACCGCGTCCTCCTGCGTCAGTCCGCGCCAGACCCGCGCCCGGGTCGTCGGCCCCGACAACCCGTCGAGCAGCGAGCAGAGCACCGAGTTCCCGGACGACTGCACGATGCCCCGGTGGAACTCCAGATCACTGGCGACCAGCTCCTCCACCGAGGGCTGCGCCCCCAGGGCGTCCAACTGTGAGCTGAGCGCGTCCAGTTGGGCCTCGCTGATCCGGGTGGCGGCCATCGCCGTCGCGGCGGGCTCCAGGATCCTGCGGACCGCGAGGAACTCCAGTACCGTGTCGTCGCGGTGGAAGTCCACCACGAAGCTCAGCGCCTCCAGGAGCAGCTGCGGATCGAGGCTGGTCACATAGGTGCCGTCGCCCTGGCGCACATCGAGGATGCGGATCAGCGAAAGAGCCCGCACCGCCTCCCGGAGCGAGTTGCGGGAGAGCCCGAGCTCCGCCGCGAGTTCGCTCTCCTTGGGGAGCCGGTCGCCGGGGCGCAGCGCACCCGAGACGATCATTCCCTTGATCTTCTCGATCGCCTCGTCGGTGACAGCCATGACGGTCCTCCTGGATCCGGACTGGAAGCAGAACTGGAATCAGAACTGGGTTCAGACATCCGATGTATCTCTTCATTATGCGGGTCGGAGGAGGCGGATGAACCAGGTCTGCCGCACGTCGTCCAGGGTGCGGGCGGCCGGCCGTATGGCGGCCGTGTGGCGCGTCGGCCGACCGTGCCGTTCCGGAAACGCGGGAAGGGACGGCCTCCCGCGGGAGCCGCCCCTCGCCGTATGTTCCTGTACCCGAACGCCCGTCCCCGTCAGTCCCGGTCGCCGAGCATCGACTCGACGCCCGTCCGGATCTCGTCCGTCGCCAGGCCCCGGATCGTCAGCGTGGTGCGGCGGCGCAGCACGTCGTCCGCCGTCTCGGCCCACTCGTGGTCACGGGCGTACGCGACCTGAGCCCAGATCTCCGGCGCGTCCGGGTGGATGCGCTCGGCCAGCGCCGGGTTCTCGTTCGCCATCCGGGCGATGTCGAAGGAGAGCGAACCGTAGTGCGTGGCGAGGTGGCGTGCGGTGTCGGCCGACATCCGGGGGCCCGGCGCGGCGCCGTCGATCAGCAGCCGGTGCGCCACCGCGTTCGGGTTGGCGATGCCGGGCAGCGGGAGCTTCTTCGGCAGCCGCGAGATCGGCTCCATGTCCTCCGCGAGCGGGTGCCCGGGGAGCGCTGCCAGCTTGTTCATCACCGTACGGCCGATGTGACGGAACGTCGTCCACTTGCCGCCCGCGACCGACAGCATCCCGCCGCGCCCCTCCGTCACGACCGTCTCGCGCTTGGCCTTGGACGTGTCGCCGGGGCCGCCGGGCAGCACCCGAAGGCCGGCGAAGGAGTACGTGATCAGATCGCGCGAGAGCTGCTGGTCCCGGATGGAGAACGCCGCCTCGTCGAGGATCTGCGCGGTGTCCTTCTCGTCGACCGCGACGTCCGCGGGATCGCCCTCGTACGCCTCGTCGGTCGTGCCGAGCAGCAGCATGTCCTCCCACGGCAGGGCGAACGTGATGCGGTACTTGTCGATCGGGGTGGCCAGCGCGGCCTTCCACGGGCGGGTGCGCTTCAGGACGAGGTGCGCGCCCTTGGACAGGCGTATGGAAGGCGCCGCGTCCGGGTTCTCCATCCTGCGCAGGTGGTCGACCCACGGCCCGGTGGCGTTCAGCACGAGACGGGCGTTGACGCCGAACTCGGTGCCGTCCAGGCGGTCCTCGAGGTCGGCGCCGGTCACCCGGCCCCTGGTGAACCGCAGCCCGGTCACCGCCGCGTGGTTGAGCACGACCGCACCCGCGTCGACGGCCGCGCGCACCGTCATCAGCGCCATCCGGGCGTCGTTCATCTGGTCGTCGCCGTAGACCGCGACGGCCTTCAGGTTGTCCGTACGCAGTTCCGGCACGTCGCGCCGGGCCTTCGCCGGGCTGATGACATGCCCGACGCCGTCACCGAACGCGGAGAGCGCCGAGTAGGCGAACACTCCCGCTCCGAGCTTGGCCGCGCCGTGCGGGCCGCCCTTGTAGACCGGCAGGTAGAAGGTGAGCGGATTGGCCAGGTGGGGGGCCACCTGGCGGGACACCGCACGGCGCTCGAAGTGGTTCTCCGCGACCAGCTTCACCGCGCCGGTCTGCAGGTAGCGCAGACCGCCGTGGAGCAGCTTGGAGGAGGCGGAGGAGGTGGCGCCGGCGAAGTCGCCGGCGTCCACCAGGGCCACCCGCAGCCCGGACTGCGCGGCGTGCCAGGCGGTGGAGATGCCCAGGATGCCGCCACCGATCACCAGGAGGTCGTACGCCGCCTTGGACAGCTGCTCCCGGGTTTCGGCACGGCTCGGGAGGGAGCCGGAGGCCGGGTGGGTCCCGAGGGCCGGGACGCTCTGCAGGGTGGTCATGGTTGTTACTCCTCGTCTTCGAGCCAGCCCATGGTCCGCTCGACGGCCTTGAGCCAGCTCTTGTACTCGCGGTCGCGGGTGTCCGCGTCCATGCGGGGGGTCCACTCGGCGGCCCGGCGCCAGTTGGCGCGCAGCGCGTCGGTGTCCGGCCAGAAACCGACGGCCAGACCGGCGGCGTAGGCGGCGCCGAGGCAGGTGGTCTCGGCGACCATGGGCCGCACCACGGGTGCGTCCAGGAAGTCGGCGAGCGTCTGCATCAGCAGGTTGTTGGAGGTCATGCCGCCGTCGACCTTCAGGGCGGTCAGCTCGACCCCCGAGTCCTTGGTCATGGCGTCGGTGATCTCGCGGGTCTGCCAGGCGGTGGCCTCCAGGACGGCACGGGCGATGTGCGCCTTGGTGACGTACCTGGTCAGACCGGCGATGACACCGCGGGCGTCGGAGCGCCAGTACGGGGCGAACAGACCGGAGAACGCGGGCACGAAGTACGCGCCGCCGTTGTCCTCGACCGAGGAGGCCAGGGTCTCGATCTCGGCCGCGGACTTGATCAGGCCCATCTGGTCGCGCATCCACTGCACCAGCGAACCGGTGACGGCGATGGAGCCCTCCAGGGCGTAGACCGGTTTCTGGTCGCCGATCCGGTACCCGACGGTCGTCAGCAGCCCGTTGTAGGAGTTGACGGGCGTCTCACCGGTGTTCATCAGCATGAAGGTGCCGGTGCCGTACGTGGACTTGGCCTCGCCCTCGGAGAAGCAGGTCTGGCCGAAGAGGGCCGCCTGCTGGTCACCGAGCGCGGATGCCACCGGGACCCCGTCGAGCACGCCGCCCTTGGCGTTGCCGTACACCTCGGCGGAGGAACGGATCTCGGGGAGCACCGCGGCCGGGATCTCCATCGACTGGAGGATCCGCTCGTCCCACTGCATCGCGTGCAGGTTCATCAGGAGGGTGCGCGAGGCGTTGGTGACGTCGGTGACGTGGACGCCGCCGTCTGTGCCGCCGGTCAGGTTCCAGATGACCCAGGAGTCCATGGTGCCGAAGAGGATGTCGCCGCGCTCGGCGCGCTCGCGCAGCCCCTCGACATTGTCGAGCAGCCACCGGACCTTGGGGCCGGCGAAGTACGAGGCGAGCGGCAGCCCGGTCTCACGGCGGAAACGGTCCTGCCCGACGTTGCGGCCGAGCTCCTTGCAGAGCGCGTCCGTCCGGGTGTCCTGCCAGACGAGGGCGTTGTGGACCGGCTCACCGGTGTTCTTGTCCCAGAGCAGCGTGGTCTCGCGCTGGTTGGTGATGCCGATCGCCTTCACGTCGGCGGCGGTGATGCCCGCCTTGACGATGGCGCCGGCCACGACTTCCTGGACGTTCTCCCAGATCTCGGTCGCGTTGTGCTCGACCCAGCCCGGCTTCGGGAAGATCTGCTCGTGCTCCTTCTGATCGACGGAAACGATCCGGCCGTCCTTGTCGAAGACGATGCAGCGGCTGGAGGTGGTGCCCTGGTCGATGGCCGCGATGAACGGGCCGGTGGTGTGTGCGTCGGTCACGGTGTGCTCCCGGAAGTCTGTGTGGTCGTGAGGGTCAGGGCTCTGGGCGCCAAGGCTCAGGCGAAGGCGACGTTGTAGAGCCCGCCCGCGATCGCGCCGCCGATGAGCGGTCCGGCGACCGGGATCCACGCGTAGCCCCAGTCGGAACCGCCCTTGTTCGGCAACGGCAGCAGCGCGTGCACGATACGCGGACCGAGGTCGCGAACCGGGTTGATCGCGTAGCCCGTCGGGCCGCCGAGCGAGAGACCGATACCGACGACCACCAGAGCGGTGACCAGCGCGCCGAGCGTGCCCAGACCGTTGCCCTCGTTGTTCAGTCCCTGGGTGAGGATCGCCAGGACGAGGACGACGGTGGCGATGATCTCCGTGACCAGGTTCTGCACGGCGTGGCGGATCTCGGGACCGGTGGAGAAGATGCCCAGGACCGGTCCGGCCTTCGGGGCGGCGGCCTTGTCGACCATGCCCTCTTCACCCGTGTGGGCGGCCAGGATCTCCGGATCCGTGAGGTGCGCCCGGAACTGCCCGTAGTACGTCAGCCAGACCAGCACCGCGCCGATCATCGCGCCGAGCAGCTGGGAGCCGAGGTACAGCGGAACGTCGCTCCACTCGGTGCCGCCCTCGATCGCGAGACCGATCGTGACCGCCGGGTTCAGGTGCGCGCCGGAAACGCCACCGGCCAGATACGCGCCGGTCAGCACGGCGAAACCCCACCCGAAGGTGATGGCCGGCCAGCCGGCGTTCTGCGCCTTGGAGCGCTTGAGAGTGACGGCGGCACAGACACCGCCGCCGAGCAGGATGAGCACGGCGGTACCTATGGTCTCGCCGATGAAGATGTCGGAGCTGGACACCCGCGACTCCTTTGTCCTTCGTCCAGGGAAGCCGAACCCCGGGTCCCTCCGGTGGTCCGCGCCCTCGTGGGAGGGCGTTTTCCGGCCCTTGGCGCTGTCACACCCTAACGTTGTTTCCGTTTGGTGTTCGACAATGCCGACCGATGAACGGCAATGCTTCCCCCAGGTGAATCGGGCGTCAAGGGTTGTGTGGCCTATAACTCGATCGTTACCGGGCACCGCGGCGCCGCGGTGCTCAAAAGCGCCCGGCGCCCAGGTCCCTGGAGACCGCGCGGGCGCAGTCGCGCACCGCGGCGACCAGCTCGGGGCGCAGCTCCCCGTCCGCGCACACCCGCTCCACCGCACCTGTCACGGCCACCGCGCCGACCGGCATCCGCCGCCGGTCGTGGATCGGGGCGGCCACCGCGGCCACGCCCTCCCAGGTCTCCTCCACGTCGGCCGCCCAGCCACGCGCCCGGATCAGGTCGAGCATCGCCTCGAACTCCTGCGCACCGGTGACGGTGCGCGGCGTGAAGGACTGCCGCTCGGCCTCCATGGCCTCGGTGTGCGCCACCGGGTCGTACGCCGAGAGCACCTTGCCCAGGGCCGTGGAATGCAGCGGCTGCATGGCCCCGACCTCCAGGACCTGCCGGCTGTCGTCGGGGCGGAACACGTGGTGGACGATGAGGACCCCCTGCTGATGCAGCACGCCCAGATGGGCGCTCTCGCCGCTGGAGCGGGCCAGGTCGTCCGTCCAGACCAGCGCGCGGGCCCGCAGCTCGTGGACGTCCAGATAGCTGTTGCCCAGGCGCAGCAGCTCGGCGCCCAGCTGATAGCGGCCGGACGCGGCGTCCTGCTCGACGAAGCCCTCATGCTGGAGCGTGCGCAGGATGCCGTGCGCGGTGCCCTTGGCCAGGCCCAGTGAAGAGGCGATGTCGGAGAGCCCCAGCCGACGCTCGCCACCTGCCAGCAGGCGCAGCATCGCCGCCGCCCGCTCCAGCGACTGGATGTTCTTGGCCATCGCGCCGTACTCCTCCACCTTGGTTCGACAATGCTGAACACTATCGGTCGATGCCGACCCCCGCTCGATCGTGCGCCAAAACCGCGACACCGCTGCGAACCGGACATCACCCCGCACAGCATGCAGTCCGTTCCGTGGGACGGAGTGACGGCCCCGGGCGTCGCCCGGCTACGCTGGCCTGGTGCGCCTTCCACCGAAGACGCAAAGCCGACAGCCGTCGCATCCCAGGGAGTACATCCATGGCCCCGTCGCCGACCCCTTCCGCCGACAGCCGGAACCGAGCCGAAGCCCTCCGCGAGGCGCTCGCCACCCGCGTGGTGGTGGCCGACGGTGCCATGGGCACCATGCTCCAGGCACAGGACCCGACCCTTGAGGACTTCCAGAACCTCGAAGGGTGCAACGAGATCCTGAACGTCACCCGCCCGGACATCGTGCGTTCGGTGCACGAGGAGTACTTCGCCGCCGGCGTCGACTGCGTCGAGACGAACACCTTCGGCGCGAATCTCGCGGCGCTGGGCGAGTACGACATTCCCGAGCGGGTCTTCGAGCTCTCGGAGTCCGGTGCGCGGATCGCCCGCGAGGTCGCCGACGAGTTCACCGCGTCGACGGGGCAGCAGCGGTGGGTGCTGGGCTCGATGGGCCCCGGTACGAAGCTGCCGACGCTGGGCCACGCCCCGTACACCAAGCTCCGCGACGCCTACCAGCAGAACGCCGAGGGCATGATCGCGGGCGGCGCCGACGCCCTCCTGGTCGAGACGACCCAGGACCTGCTCCAGACCAAGGCCTCCGTCATCGGTGCCCGCCGTGCCCTGGAGGCCACCGGGGCCAACCTTCCCGTGATCTGCTCCGTCACCGTCGAGACGACGGGCACCATGCTGCTCGGCTCCGAGATCGGCGCGGCGCTCACCGCCCTGGAACCGCTCGGCATCGACCTCATCGGCCTGAACTGCGCCACCGGCCCCGCCGAGATGAGCGAGCACCTGCGCTACCTCGCCCGGCACTCCCGCATCCCGCTGTCCTGCATGCCCAACGCCGGTCTCCCCGTGCTCGGCAAGGACGGCGCGCACTACCCGCTGTCCCCGTCCGAGCTCGCCGACGCCCAGGAGACCTTCGTCCGGGAGTACGGCCTCTCGCTGGTCGGCGGCTGCTGCGGCACGACTCCGGAGCACCTGCGCCAGGTCGTCGAGCGGGTCCGCGGCGTGGCCGTCACCCCCCGTACCCCGCACCCCGAGCCGGGCGCCGCCTCCCTCTACCAGACGGTCCCGTTCCGCCAGGACACCTCGTACCTCGCGATCGGTGAGCGTACGAACGCCAACGGGTCGAAGAAGTTCCGCGAGGCCATGCTCGAAGCCCGCTGGGACGACTGCGTGGAGATGGCCCGCGACCAGATCCGCGAGGGCGCGCACATGCTCGACCTCTGCGTCGACTACGTGGGCCGCGACGGGGTGGCGGACATGGAGGAGCTGGCCGGACGCTTCGCGACCGCGTCCACCCTCCCGGTCGTGCTGGACTCCACGGAACTGCCCGTGCTGCGGGCCGGTCTGGAGAAGCTGGGCGGGCGTGCCGTTCTGAACTCGGTGAACTACGAGGACGGTGACGGTCCGGAGTCCCGGTTCGCCAAGGTCACGGCGCTGGCCGTGGAGCACGGTGCCGCACTGATCGCGCTGACGATCGACGAGGAGGGCCAGGCCCGCACCGTCGAGCACAAGGTCGCCGTCGCCGAGCGGCTGATCGCGGACCTCACCGGCAACTGGGGCATCCAGGAGTCGGACATCCTCATCGACACCCTGACCTTCACCATCTGCACGGGACAGGAGGAGTCGCGGGGCGACGGCATCGCCACGATCGGGGCGATCCGTGAGCTGAAGAAGCGCCACCCCGACGTGCAGACCACCCTGGGTCTGTCGAACATCTCCTTCGGTCTCAACCCGGCCGCCCGGGTCGTGCTGAACTCGGTCTTCCTGGACGAGTGCGTCAAGGCCGGCCTCGATTCCGCGATCGTGCATGCCTCGAAGATCCTGCCCATCGCCCGACTGGAGGAGGAGCAGGTCAAGGTCGCGCTCGACCTGATCCACGACCGCCGCGCCGAGGGCTACGACCCGCTCCAGAAGCTCATGGAGCTGTTCGAGGGGGTCAGCACGAAGTCGATGAAGGCGGGCAAGGCCGAGGAACTGCTGGCCCTGCCGCTGGACGAGCGGCTCCAGCGCCGCATCATCGACGGCGAGAAGAACGGCCTGGAGGCCGACCTCGACGAGGCGCTCACCACCACGCCCGCCCTGGACATCGTGAACAACACCCTCCTGGAGGGCATGAAGGTCGTCGGTGAGCTGTTCGGTTCCGGGCAGATGCAGCTGCCGTTCGTGCTGCAGTCCGCCGAGGTGATGAAGACCGCGGTGGCCTATCTCGAACCGCACATGGAGAAGTCGGACGCCGAGGGCAAGGGCACCATCGTCCTGGCCACGGTCCGCGGCGACGTCCATGACATCGGCAAGAACCTCGTCGACATCATCCTGTCCAACAACGGCTACAACGTCGTCAACCTCGGGATCAAGCAGCCCGTCTCCGCGATCCTGGAGGCAGCCGAGGAACACCGAGCCGACGTCATCGGCATGTCCGGCCTCCTGGTCAAGTCGACCGTGATCATGAAGGAGAACCTCCAGGAGCTGAACCAGCGCAAGCTGGCCGCCGACTTCCCCGTCATCCTCGGCGGCGCGGCCCTGACCCGCGCCTATGTCGAGCAGGACCTCCACGAGATCTACGAGGGCGAGGTCCGCTACGCCCGCGACGCGTTCGAGGGGCTGCGGCTGATGGACGCGCTGATCGCGGTCAAGCGCGGGGTCCCGGGCGCGGTCCTGCCCGAGCTCAAGCAGCGCCGGGTGCCCAAGCGCGACACCGCGGTCCTGGAGGTCGACGAGCCGCAGGAGGGCGTGCGCTCCGACGTCGCGGTCGACAACCCCGTCCCCACCCCGCCGTTCTGGGGCACGCGCGTCGTCAAGGGCATCCAGCTCAAGGAGTACGCCTCCTGGCTCGACGAGGGTGCCCTCTTCAAGGGCCAGTGGGGGCTCAAGCAGGCCCGCACCGGCGACGGACCCACGTACGAGGAGCTGGTGGAGACCGAGGGCCGCCCGCACCTGCGCGGCTGGCTCGACAAGCTCCACACCGAGAACCTCCTGGAAGCGGCCGTGGTCCACGGCTACTTCCCGTGCGTGTCCAAGGGCGACGACCTGATCCTGCTCCACGAGGACGGTTCGGAGCGGACCCGCTTCACCTTCCCCCGCCAGCGCCGCGGCCGCCGCCTGTGCCTCGCGGACTTCTTCCGCCCCGAGGAGTCCGGCGAAACCGATGTGATCGGCCTCCAGGTCGTCACCGTCGGCTCGAAGATCGGCGCCGAGACCGCGAAGCTCTTCGAGGCCAACTCCTACCGCGACTACCTCGAACTCCACGGCCTGTCCGTCCAGCTCGCCGAGGCACTCGCCGAGTACTGGCACGCCCGGGTCCGCGCCGAGCTGGGCTTCGGCGGCGAGGACCCGACCGACGTCGAGGACATGTTCGCCCTGAAGTACCGGGGCGCGCGCTTCTCCCTCGGCTACGGGGCCTGCCCCGACCTGGAGGACCGCGCGAAGATCGCTGAGCTGCTCCAGCCGGAGCGGATCGGGGTGCATCTCTCGGAGGAGTTCCAGCTGCATCCGGAGCAGTCCACCGACGCGATCGTCATCCACCACCCTGAGGCGAAGTACTTCAACGCGCGGTAAGACGCCGTTCAACGCGCGGTAGCACGACAAGTCGTACACTTGTCGGCCCAGTGCAGGCCGGTCGCCCTTCCCACGGGAAATGGCGACCGGCCTTCTCGTCCCTTACGGAAGGTGTGCCGGATGACCAGCACCGTCCCCGCGTCCCTGACCCGCACGGCCGAAGGCGCCGCGCTCCAGGCCGTCCTCCTCGACATGGACGGCACCCTCGTCGACACCGAGGGGTTCTGGTGGGACGCGGAGGTGGAGGTATTCGCCGAGCTCGGGCACCAGCTCGACGAAGCCTGGCGGGACGTGGTGGTCGGCGGGCCGATGACCCGCAGTGCCGGCTACCTCATGGACGTCACCGGTGCGGACATCACCCTCGACGAGCTGACCGTGCTGCTCAACGACCGCTTCGAGGAGCGCATCGGCCGCGGTGTACCGCTGATGCCCGGCGCGGCCCGGCTGCTGGCCGAACTGGTCAGGCACGACATTCCCACGGCCCTGGTCTCCGCCTCGCACCGGCGGATCATCGACCGGGTACTGGAGTCGGTGGGCCGTCACCACTTCGCCCTCACCGTCGCGGGCGACGAGGTCTCCCGTACGAAGCCGCACCCGGAGCCGTACCTCTTCGCCGCTTCCGGCTTCGGCGCGGATCCCGAGTACTGCGCGGTCATCGAGGACACCGCGACGGGTGTCGCGGCCGCCGAGGCGGCGGGCTGCCTGGTGGTCGCCGTACCGTCCGTCGCCCCCATCGCCCCCGCGTCCGGCCGGGTGGTCGTACGTTCGCTCGAAGAAGTCGACCTCGCCTTCCTCCGGGGCCTGGTCACGGGAAAGCGTTGATCCGCATACCGAGAGTATTTCTGTGAATGAACAGAAAAGCTCTCGGCGGCGGATGGTGCATTTTCTGTCGTCCGCATGTGGGCAAGCCGTTGATCGAATAGTGGATTCGAACGGTCCCGGGCGTGAGCTTTCTCACCGAAAAAGCGGTCCGGAGGCTTTTCAAGATCCCTCGGCGTGTCTGTTTTGGGACACTTGGGTGTCCGGGTTCATCCTGATATCTGCGGAACATTTCTGGTGCGGAGAATGGGCTCGCCGTTAATTCCCCTCACCATCCGATTCCGCGCCGGTAGTTCTCCGGTCCGGCATTGCCGACGGTGCCTACTAATGTCGCTTTCTCCATGCCCGGATGAGGGAGAACGTCCAAGATGAACCGCAAGACTCTGGTGCTGCCGGCCGTTGTCGGCCTGCTCGCGCCCGTACTCGCCGCCTGCGGCGCGTCGGGTGACGGGGGCGATGGCAAGGACGCCGTCGTCGTCGGCGCCACGGACCGGTTCGTCGCCTCCAAGGACAACCCCGCGCCGCTCGATCCCGCCATCGGCTACGAAGCCGGCGTGTGGAACGTGCTCCGGCAGACCGTGCAGACCCTGATGCATGTTCCGCGCGGCGGCGGCCTGCCGGTGCCCGAAGCGGCCGAGAGCTGCGCCTTCACGGACACCCAGAACGAGAGCTACCGCTGCAGACTGCGCAGCGGCCTGGAGTTCGCCGACGGCAAGCCGGTCACCGCCGACGACGTGAAGTACTCCCTGGACCGGGTCGTCGGCATCCACGCCTCCAATGGGCCGGTCGCCCTGCTCGACAACATCGACATGGTCGAGACGAAGGGCGAACGGGAGGTCGTCTTCCACCTGCGCACACCGGACGCCACGTTCCCGTACAAGCTCGCCACCCCCGTCGCCGGGATCGTGCCGCGGAGCGCGTACCCGGCGAAGTCCGCACGGACCGGGTTCCGGGTGGACGGCTCCGGCCCGTACACCATGAAGGCGGAAGTTCGGCACAACAAGGCCATCAAGATCCACTTCACCAGGAACCCCCGCTACAAGGGGGACCTGAAGGTGCGCAACGACAAGGTCGAGCTGGACCTCTTCCCCGACGCGGCCGCGATGGGGAAGGCGTTCGACAGCAGGAAGATCGACATGATGGCCCACACCATGACGCCGGCCCAGGCCCAGGAGCTGCTGGAGAAGCCCGAGAGCGGCGTCAAGCTCACCGAGATGCCCGGCCTCGCCATCCACTATCTCGGCTTCGACACCAAGGACCCGGCCGTCAAGGACAAGGCGGTCCGTCAGGCCATGGCCCAGGTCATCGACCGGGGCGAGATCGCGGGCAAGGTCTACGGCACCACGGCCGAGCCGCTGTACTCGCTGATCCCCTCCAGCATCGCCGGGCACACCAACTCGTTCTACAACAAGTACGGCGAGCCCAGCACCGCGAAGGCCGCGGCGATCCTGCGCTCGGCGGGCATCCACACTCCGGTGAAGCTCACCCTGCACTACACGACCGACCACTTCGGCGTCGGCACCGCCGCCGAGTTCCGGGCCCTGAAGAAGCAGTTCAACGACACCGGGCTGTTCGACGTCACCGTCAAGGGCACCCCCTGGGAGAAATTCCGCCCCGCCCAGGTCCGCGGCGACTACGCCGTCTACGGCATGGGCTGGTTCCCCGACTTCCCGGACCCCGACAACTTCACGGCGCCGTTCCTCGACCGGAACAACTTCCTCAACTCGCCCTACAAGTCGGCCCTGGCGCAGAAGACGCTCATCCCGCAGTCCCGCCGCGAGACCGACCGCAGCGCCGCGGCCAAGACCTTCCAGCGGCTCCAGGACGTCGTCGCCACCGACGTACCCGTACTGCCGATCTGGCAGGGCAAGCAGTATGTCGCCTCCCGCGAGGGCCTCACCGGCGTCGAATGGGCGGTCAACGCCTCCGCCGACCTCCAGCTGTGGGAGCTGGCGGAAGACCCGCGCTGAGCCAGGAGGTGCCCCGGACCCGTCAGGCCGGGGCGCCCGCCGCTCAGGTCACTGGGCGCCGGGGCGGACCAGGCCGCTCTCGTACGCGTACACCGCGGCCTGCACCCGGTCGCGCAGCCCGAGCTTGGTCAGCACATGGCCGACATGCGTCTTGACCGTCGTCTCGCTGACGAACAGATCCGCGGCGATCTCCGCGTTCGACAGGCCGCGGGCCACCAGCTTCAGCACCTCGACCTCGCGGTCGGTCAGCGTGTGCAGGGTGTCGGGCAACGGTTCCTCGCCGGACGGCAGATGGTCCGCGTACTTGTCGAGGAGCCTGCGCGTGATGCTCGGGGCGAGCATCGCCTCGCCCGCCGCGACCACCCGGATGGCCTGCACCAGCTCATTGGCCGGGGCGTCCTTCAGCAGGAAGCCGCTGGCACCGGCGCGCAGCGCCTCCACCACGTACTCGTCGAGATCGAACGTGGTCAGCACCAGCACCTTCGCCGGGCCGTCGCGGCCCGGTCCGGTGATCTGGCGGGTCGCCTCGACACCGTCCATCCGCGGCATCCGGATGTCCATCAGCACCACATCGGGCTGCAACGCCCGCACCTGGTCGAGAGCCTGGAGACCGTCACCGGCCTCACCCACCACCGCGAGATCGCCCTCCGCCTCCAGGATCATACGGAAGCCGGTGCGCAGCAGGGGTTGGTCGTCGACCAGTAGGACGCGGATAGCCACAGGGTCTCCTTCAGGGTCCTTCGGGGGCCACAGGCCGGCCGGCCTCAGCTCGGACCGGATCCATTCTGCCCTGCACATCCTGCTCCGCCCCGGCCGGGCGGGTCGTCAACGGATAGACCGGGGGAGTGCCACCGAATTCGGGACAGACCGGCCGGTGGTCGCACCAGCCGCAGAGCTTCGTCGGCCGGGGCCGCCACTCGCCCGTCTCCGTGGCCAGCCGGATCGCGTCCCACAGCGCCAGCAGCTTGCGCTCCACCCGCTCCAGGTCGGCCACCACCGGGTCGTACGTCAGGATGTCCCCGCTGCCGAGGTAGACCAGCTGGAGCCGGCGCGGCACCACACCCTTCAGCCGCCAGATCACCAGGGCGTAGAACTTCATCTGGAAGAGCGCGCCCTCCGCGTACTCCGGGCGCGGCGCCTTCCCCGTCTTGTAGTCGACGATCCGGACCTCGCCCGTCGGCGCCACGTCGATCCGGTCGATCACCCCGCGCAGCCGCAGCCCCGACTCCAGCTCCGTCTCGACGAACAGCTCCCGCTCGGCGGGCTCCAGCCGCGTCGGATCCTCCAGCGAGAACCACCGCTCCACCAGGCTCTCCGCCTCCGAGAGCCAGCGGGCCAGCCGCTCGCCCCCGGCGTCCTCGGCGAACAGCTCCGACAGCTCCGGCCTGGACTCCAGCAGCCGGTCCCACTGGGCGGGGATCAGCGCCGTGGCCCGGCCCGCCGTGCGCTCCACCGCGGGGTTGTCGAACAGCCGCTCCAGCACCGCATGGACCAGCGTGCCCCGGGTAGCCGCCTCGCTGGGCTTCTCCGGCAGTTTGTCGATGACCCGGAAGCGGTACAGCAGCGGACACTGCATGAAATCGCTCGCCCGCGACGGAGACAGGGACGAAGGCGGCTGAGCGGGCCGCGGCAGGGAGGTCATGTCGAAGACCCTACGGCCCGCCACTGACAGCGGGCGGCATACCATCGACCACACAGCCTCGAACACTGAATGATCGTGCCGTAGGGCACCGACCGAAGGGACCCCGTGGACGAGAGCGGCGACAGCGGGCGGCCGCAGCCCGGTACAGGGGGAACAACCCCCGGACCCGGCCCCGACAAGGGCGAACCGCAGCGCCCCGAAGAGCCCGGAGGCGGCCTTCTCATGGGCCGCCCCTTCGGCGTGCCCGTGTACGTCGCGCCCAGCTGGTTCCTCGTGGCCGCGCTGATCACCTGGGTCTTCGGCGGCCAGCTCGAACGGGTGCTGCCCGAGCTCGGTTCGGCGCGCTATCTGGTCTCGCTCTTCTTCGCGATCGCCTTCTACGCCTCCGTGCTCGTCCACGAACTGGCCCACACCGTCGTGGCACTGCGCTACAAGCTGCCGGTGCGCCGCATCCAGCTCCAGTTCTTCGGCGGAGTCTCCGAGATCGAGAAGGAGTCCGAGACCCCGGGCCGCGAATTCCTGCTCGCCTTCGTCGGACCGCTGCTCTCCCTGGTGCTCGCGGGCCTCTTCTACATCGGGATGATGTTCGTCGAGCCCGGCACCGTGCCCGGTGTCCTGCTCGCCGGCCTGATGATCTCCAACCTCCTGGTGGCCGCCTTCAACCTCCTGCCGGGACTCCCGCTGGACGGCGGACGCATGCTCCGCGCCGTCGTCTGGAAGGTCACCGGAAAGCCGATGAGCGGCACCGTCGCCGCCGCCTGGGTCGGCCGCGCCCTCGCCGTCATCACCCTGATCGGCCTGCCGCTGCTCACCCACACCGGGACCTTCGGCAACGACCCCGGCGACCTCAGCAGCATGGACACCATCACCGACGCGCTGCTCGCCGCCATCCTCGCCGCGATCATCTGGACCGGGGCGGGCAACAGCCTGCGCATGGCCCGCCTGCGCGAACACCTCCCCGAACTGCGCGCCCGCACCCTCACGAGGCGCGCCGTCCCGGTGGAGTCCGCCACCCCGCTCTCCGAGGCCCTGCGCCGGGCCAACGAAGCCGGCGCCCGCGCCCTCGTCGTCGTCGACGGCCACGGCGAACCGAAGGGCATCGTCCGGGAGACGGCCATCGTGGGCGTGCCGGAACACCGCCGCCCCTGGGTCGCCGTCAGCGGTCTCGCCCAGGACCTCACCGAAGGCATGAAGGTCTCCGCCGAGCTGTCCGGCGAAGCCCTCCTGGACCGGCTCAAGGCCAGCCCGGCCACCGAGTACCTCGTCCTGGAGGAGACCGGCGAGATCTACGGCGTCCTCTCCACCGCAGACGTCGAACGCGCGTTCGTCGCCGCTCTGGCCAGGCCCACCGCCTGACCCGCCGCCCACGCCCCGGGCTCGCGGTCGGAGCCCGGGGAATCACCGGTACGCTGGTCACATGTCTGAACCGACCGGTGCCGCCCGCCGACGCGGGCCCTTCAAGGTCGGGGACCAGGTCCAGCTCACCGATCCCAAGGGACGCCACTACACCTTCACGCTCGAAGCCGGAAAGAACTTCCACACCCACAAGGGTTCTTTCCCGCACGACGAGCTGATCGGTGCCCCCGAGGGCAGTGTTGTCCGAACCACGGGAAACGTCGCCTATCTCGCGCTGCGCCCCCTGCTCCCCGACTACGTCCTGTCCATGCCCCGCGGCGCCGCCGTGGTCTACCCCAAGGACGCGGGGCAGATCCTGGCCTTCGCCGACATCTTCCCCGGCGCCCGCGTCGTGGAGGCCGGCGTCGGCTCCGGCTCGCTCTCCACCTTCCTGCTGCGCGCCATCGGCGACCAGGGCATGCTGCACTCCTACGAGCGCCGCGAGGACTTCGCCGAGATCGCCCAGCAGAACGTGGAACGCTACTTCGGCGAACCGCACCCGGCCTGGCAGCTCACCGTCGGCGACCTCCAGGACAACCTCTCGGACACCGACGTCGACCGTGTCGTCCTCGACATGCTCGCCCCCTGGGAGTGCCTGGAGGCCGTCTCCAAGGCGCTGGTGCCCGGCGGCATCCTCTGCGCGTACGTCGCCACCACCACCCAGCTCGCGCGGACCGTCGAGTCCATCCGTGAGATCGGCTGCTTCGCCGAGCCGCAGCCCTGGGAATCGATGATCCGCAACTGGCACGTCGAGGGCCTGGCCGTCCGCCCGGACCACCGCATGATCGGCCACACCGGCTTCCTCGTCACCGCCCGCCGCCTGGCCGACGGTGTGGAGGCCCCACTGCGCCGCCGCCGCCCCGCCAAGGGCGCCTACGGCGAGGACTACGACGGTCCCGGCAGCCAGAGCGGCGGCTCCTCCCGCGGCTGACCCGCGCAACGCACCGGCGCCGCCGTCGAGTTCCCGGACCGACCCGGGAACTCGACGGCGGCGCCCTTTCGTTGCCGGTTGGAGGACACCGTCCTCGAACGCGCCGTAATACGTGCCGACCCCACCGTTCCGCCGTTCTGTGAGGTGTGGCACGATGCTGGCCACCCCATGCCGCCGCGGCAGCCCCACCGGTGGCGCCGCCCACCCGGGCGTCCTCGATCCACAGGAACCACAGGAGACATCCCGCGTGCAGCCCTCCGAGCTCCCGGACCTCGCGCACACCGACACCAAGCCGCTGCACTGGCTCGCCACGGCGGCGGCCATGGCCGCAGTGGTCGCGGCCGCCGGCCTACTCCAGCCGGACCCCTCGGCCTCGGCCTCCACCCCCCACCGCACCACGGCGCAGCACGGCACCACGACAGTCACCGCCCCCGACCCGGCGCAGGCGGACTTCCCCCTGGAATGCGGCGGACTGGAGAACACCGTGGCCAAGCAGGCCACCGGCGACCTCGACGGTGACGGCCGGCCCGAGACGGTCGCGGTGGTCCACTGCGCGGCCGGCTCCGGCACCCCGCCCAGCGGGGTCTACGTCCTCACACGCGGAAGCGGGGCCGCACCGCGGGTCGTGGCGACCCTGGTGGACCCTGCTCAGGCGATGAGCATCAGCGATTTCGCGGTGCGTGACGGAATCATTTCGGCCACCCTGCTCGGCTACTCCTCCGACGAGGTGGCGCGCTGCTGCCCCGACCAGCAGGAGCGGGTCACCTGGCAGTGGAAGGGCGGTGCGTTCGTCCGCGCCACCCAGGCCGCCCCCGGCAACGCCTGACCGGTCACCGCGCCTGACTGGTCACCCGCGCGTGACCGGGGACCCGCGATCGCCGGGTCAGGCGGCCTCGGGGCCGTACACCTCGACGCTGTCCGAGACGCGCCGGACGTGGATGCAGTCCCCCGGGCACTCCTTGGCCGAATCGACCACGTCCTGGAGGAGCGGCAGGGGAACGCGCGTCGTAGCGCCCGGGTCCTGCAGCAGCTCGTCGTCGGCGCTCTTCACATAGGCCAGACCGTCGATGTCCAGCTCGAACACCTCGGGTGCGTACTGGACGCAGATACCGTCGCCCGTGCAGAGGTCCTGGTCGATCCAGACTTCCAGGTCCTGCGCGTCGCCACCGATGGGAGCGTCCTGCTGCACGGTCATTTCTCCTGCCGTTCCCTGCGTTATCCGAACCAAAAGAAGCCAGCCCTGACGGGTGTTGAACGGTTCGACGATACAACCGGCAGCTTTCCGATGTTGAAGGGTGGGTATTCCCCTGACACGAGGGGGAACGCAAGGGTGAAGATCGGACACGCCCCGCAGTCTTTGTGATCTAGGGGTTTCAATCATCACCCACCCAGGTAGGGTCAGGAAGCGTCCAGCTCCCCTTGGAGGAGGTGAGGACCGTGGCAGCCCACGACGACGACATCAACCGCGGCATCCGGCCCGGGCGGGGGTCCGAAGACCCAGCCGGCCAGGTCGCCTATCTCGAGCAGGAAATCGCCGTCCTGCGACGTAAGCTCGCCGACTCTCCGCGCCATACGAGGATTCTCGAAGAGCGGATCGTCGAGTTGCAGACCAACCTGGCAGGCGTGTCCGCACAGAACGAGCGGCTCGCCAACACACTGCGCGAGGCCCGCGACCAGATCGTGGCCCTCAAGGAAGAAGTCGACCGGCTCGCACAGCCGCCGGCCGGTTTCGGTGTGTTTCTTCAGGGCAATGAGGACGGCACCTGCGACATCTTCACCGGAGGCCGAAAGCTCCGGGTGAACGTCAGCCCCAGTGTCGAGATCGACGACCTCCGGCGCGGCCAGGAAGTCATGCTCAACGAAGCGCTCAACGTGGTCGACGCCATGGAATTCGAGCGGGCCGGGGACATCGTCACCCTCAAGGAGATCCTTGAGGACGGCGAGCGGGCCCTGGTCATCGGGCACACCGACGAGGAACGGGTGGTGAGGCTCGCCGAGCCGCTGCTGGACATCACCGTCCGCCCCGGCGACGCCCTCCTGCTCGAACCCAGGTCCGGCTACGTCTACGAAGTGGTCCCCAAGAGCGAGGTCGAAGAACTCGTCCTCGAAGAGGTACCGGACATCGACTACGACAAGATCGGCGGCCTGGGCGACCAGATCGAACTGATCCGGGACGCGGTCGAACTCCCCTACCTCCACCCCGACCTCTTCAAGGAACACGAACTGCGTCCGCCGAAGGGCATCCTGCTCTACGGTCCCCCCGGCTGCGGCAAGACGCTCATCGCCAAGGCCGTCGCCAACTCCCTTGCCAAGAAGGTCGCCGAGGTCACCGGCCAGCCGGCGGGCAAGAGCTACTTCCTCAACATCAAGGGTCCGGAGCTCCTCAACAAGTACGTCGGCGAGACCGAGCGGCACATCCGCCTGGTCTTCCAGCGTGCCCGTGAGAAGGCGAGCGAGGGTACCCCCGTCATCGTCTTCTTCGACGAGATGGAGTCGCTCTTCCGTACCCGCGGATCCGGTGTCAGCTCGGACGTGGAGAACACCATCGTCCCCCAGCTGCTCGCCGAGATCGACGGCGTCGAGGGCCTGGAGAACGTCATCGTCATCGGCGCCTCCAACCGCGAGGACATGATCGACCCCGCGATCCTGCGACCCGGCCGCCTCGATGTGAAGATCAAGATCGAGCGCCCGGACGCGGAGGCCGCGAAGGACATCTTCGCGAAGTACCTCACGCCTTCGCTGCCGCTGCACGCCGACGACCTCGCGGAGCACACCGGCTCCAAGGAAGCCGCCGCGCACGCCATGATCCAGTCGGTCGTCGAGCGGATGTACACCGAATCCGAGGAGAACCGCTTCCTCGAGGTCACGTACGCCAACGGCGACAAGGAAGTCCTGTACTTCAAGGACTTCAACTCCGGCGCGATGATCCAGAACATCGTCGACCGGGCCAAGAAGATGGCCATCAAGGCCTTCCTCGACCAGGGCCAGAAGGGCCTTCGCGTCTCCCATCTCCTCCAGGCGTGCGTGGACGAGTTCAAGGAGAACGAGGACCTGCCGAACACCACCAACCCGGACGACTGGGCCAGGATCTCCGGCAAGAAGGGCGAGCGGATCGTCTTCATCCGCACGCTCGTCACCGGAAAGCAGGGCGCGGACACCGGTCGCTCCATCGACACGGTGGCGAACACCGGTCAGTACCTGTAGAACGCAGTCAGGCTGCGGATGCCCGGCCGGGCATCCGCAGCCGGTTGCTTTCGGACCCGATCGCGCGACACCGCAGCAATGACGTAATTGATCTCCCCACCAGCACAGAGGCGCTCTAGGCTCTTGCGTACCGCCCGGTCGCGCAGTGCGTGGACGGGCAGTGCACGCGCACCGACAAGCAGCGGTACTTGAGCGCCGCCCCTCAAGGGAGCGCCGCCGGGCAAGGAGGGCCGCATGACCGTACGGCGAGTAATGGGCATCGAGACGGAGTACGGGATCTCCGTCCCCGGCCACCCCAACGCCAATGCCATGCTCACCTCGTCCCAGATCGTCAACGCGTACGCAGCGGCGATGCACCGGGCGCGCCGCGCCCGCTGGGACTTCGAGGAGGAGAATCCGCTGCGGGACGCGCGAGGTTTCGACCTCGCCCGCGAGACCGCGGACTCCAGCCAGCTCACCGACGAGGACATCGGCCTCGCCAATGTCATCCTCACCAACGGGGCCCGCCTCTACGTCGACCACGCGCATCCGGAGTACAGCTCCCCGGAAGTCACCAATCCGCGGGACGCGGTCCTCTGGGACAAGGCCGGCGAACGCATCATGGCCGAGGCCGCCGAGCGCGCGGCCCAGCTCCCCGGCGCCCAGCCGATCCACCTCTACAAGAACAACACCGACAACAAGGGCGCCTCGTACGGCACGCACGAGAACTACCTGATGAAGCGGGAGACCCCGTTCTCCGACATCGTGCGTCATCTGACGCCGTTCTTCGTCTCCCGCCAGGTGGTCACCGGGGCGGGGCGCGTGGGAATCGGCCAGGACGGCCACGAGCACGGCTTCCAGATCAGCCAGCGCGCGGATTACTTCGAGGTCGAGGTCGGGCTGGAGACCACGCTCAAGCGCCCCATCATCAACACCCGCGACGAGCCCCATGCCGACGCCGAGAAGTACCGCCGGCTCCATGTCATCATCGGTGACGCGAACCTCTCGGAGATCTCCACCTATCTCAAGCTCGGCACCACCGCACTGGTCCTCTCCATGATCGAGGACGGCTTCATCAACGTCGATCTCGCGGTCGACCAGCCGGTGCGCACCCTGCACCATGTCTCGCACGACCCGACCCTGAAGTACCTCATCACGCTGCGCAGCGGCCGTACGCTCACCGCGGTGCAACTGCAGATGGAGTACTTCGAGCTGGGCCGCAAGTACGTCGAGGAGCGGTACGGGGCGGATGCCGACGAGCAGACCAAGGACGTCCTGATCCGCTGGGAGGACACGCTCACCCGGCTGGAGAACGACCCGATGAGCCTGTCGGGCGAGCTCGACTGGATCGCCAAGCGGGAGCTCATGGAGGGCTACCGCCGCCGCGACAGGCTGGACTGGGACGCGGCACGCCTGCACCTGGTGGATCTCCAGTACGCCGACGTGCGGGCCGAGAAGGGCCTGTACAACCGTCTGGCGGCCCGCGGGAAGATGAAGCGGCTGCTGGACGAGAACGAGGTCGAGAAGGCCCGTACGAAGCCGCCGGAGGACACCAGGGCCTATTTCCGGGGCCGCTGCCTGGAGCAGTACGCCGACGACGTGGCGGCGGCCTCCTGGGACTCGGTCATCTTCGATCTGCCCGGTCATGACTCACTGCAACGGGTACCCACCCTGGAGCCGCTGCGGGGTACCCGGGATCACGTCAAGGAGCTGCTGGACCGTTGCCGCACGGCGGAGGAGCTGGTCCAGGTCCTGTCGGGCGGCTGAAAGGGCCAGGATCGGGGAATCATCGGGAGGACCCCCGGACGTTGAGGGAAAGTACCGGGCCGATGTCGGAGCCCGTGGGTAGGGTCTGATCAAGTGCTTCGAACCGAGCGGGGTGAGCTAGATGGCGACCAAGGACACCGGCGGCGGACAGCAGAAGGCGACGCGTTCCACCGAGGAGGTCGAGGAGCAGGCGCAGGACGCGCAGGTCTCCGAGGACCTTAAGGACCGCCAGGAGAAGCTGAGCGACGACGTCGACTCGGTTCTGGACGAGATCGATGATGTGCTCGAGGAGAACGCCGAGGACTTCGTGCGCTCCTTCGTTCAAAAGGGTGGACAGTAGTTCACGGATGTGAACGCGGGGGAGTGGAGAGCGGTGCGCGCGGTACGGGCCGGTTCGGCCCGTGCCGCGCGGGCGCAAACGGCACCGCGAGCCGCGCAGCTGCCCCCGCGGTTCATGTGGATCACCACCACGGGACGGGTAGGGTCCGTGGCGTAACCGCATCAACTGCAACTCGGCCATCGGCAAGTTGGGAGACGATCCTGACGCCTTGCTCAGGGCCGTCGCTTACCTGGAGGGAAACGCGTGGAAGCCAACACTCGTAGCACCGGGCGTCTACCAGCTGCCTTCCTGACGCCGGGATCCTCTTCGTTCATGGATTTCCTGTCCGACCAGTCGCCCGGGATGCTTCCCGGCAACCGGAACCTGCCGCCCCTCCAGGGGGCCATCGAGGCGCCGCACGGGACGACGATCGTCGCGGTGACGTTCGCCGGCGGCGTGGTGCTGGCCGGTGACCGGCGAGCGACCATGGGCAATGTGATCGCCCAGCGTGACATCGAGAAGGTCTTCCCGGCCGACGAGTACTCGGCGGTGGGCATCGCCGGCACGGCCGGACTGGCCGTGGAGATGGTCAAGCTCTTCCAGCTGGAGCTGGAGCACTTCGAGAAGGTCGAGGGCGCACAGCTCTCCCTGGAGGGCAAGGCGAACCGGCTCTCCACGATGATCCGCAGCAATCTGGCGATGGCCATGCAGGGCCTTGCCGTCGTGCCGCTCTTCGCCGGTTTCGACATCGACCGCGAGAAGGGCCGGATCTTCTCGTACGACGTCACCGGAGGCCGTTCCGAGGAGCACGGGTACGCGGCCACCGGCTCCGGGTCGGTCTTCGCCCGGAGCTCGATGAAGAAGCTCTACCACGGGGAGCTGACGGAGCAGGAGGCCCTCACCCTGGTCGTGCAGGCGCTGTACGACGCAGCGGACGACGACTCGGCGACCGGTGGCCCCGATGTGGCCCGGCGGATCTACCCGATCGTCACCGTCATCACCGACGAAGGCTTCCGGAGGCTGGACGAGGCGGAGTCCTCCGAGATCGCGCGCTCGGTCCTGGAACGCCGGCTGGAGCAGCCCGACGGCCCGCGCGCCGCGCTGCTCTGACCACCGTTCCGCTGCTTCTCCGATGCTCTCGTCACTGACAGAAAGGGACGGATAACCGGTGTCGACGCCGTTCTATGTCTCACCTCAGCAGGCCATGGCCGACCGGGCGGAATACGCCCGGAAGGGCATCGCCCGTGGTCGCAGCCTGGTTGTGCTGCAGTATGCCGACGGCATCGTGTTCGTCGGCGAGAACCCGTCCCGCGCGCTGCACAAGTTCAGCGAGATCTACGACCGGATCGGTTTCGCCGCCGCCGGTAAGTACAACGAGTACGAGAATCTCCGTATCGGCGGCGTGCGCTACGCCGATCTGCGCGGGTACACCTACGACCGTGACGATGTGACGGCCCGTGGGCTGGCCAACGTGTACGCGCAGACGCTGGGCACCATCTTCTCCAGTGCGGCCGAGAAGCCGTACGAGGTGGAGCTGGTGGTCGCCGAAGTGGGGACCGACCCGGAGGGCGACCAGATCTACCGGCTGCCGCACGACGGCTCGATCGTCGACGAGCACGGCTCGGTGGCGGTCGGCGGCAACGCCGAGCAGATCAGCACGTTCCTGGACCAGCGCCACCGCGACGGGATGACGCTCGCCGAGGCACTCAAGCTGGCGGTGCAGGCGCTGTCGCGCGATCCCAACGGCACCGAGCGGGAGATCCCCGCCGAGCGGCTGGAGGTCGCGGTCCTGGACCGTACGCGGCCCCAGCAGCGCAAGTTCAAGCGGATCGTCGGCAGGCAGCTGGCGCGGCTGCTGGAGGCGGACGGCGGCTCAGCGCCGACGGATGCCCCGTCCGACACCGAGGAGGGCGAGGGCAACGGGTCCGCCGCCGCTCCCGACGCATCGAAGCCCACCGACTCCGGTGGTGACGTGGAGTAGTCCGTCGAAGGACGGTCCACCGCTGTGACCGTGCCCCGGTCCGCCGCTCCCGGCGGGCCGGGGCACGGTCATGCCCGCGGGGTGTCCGGGGGCGGGGGTGCCGAGGAGCCGCGGGCGACCAGCTGCACCGGGAGGCTGCCGGTCTCGGCCGGCCGGTCGTCCAGGACCGCCAGCAGGGCGGCCATGCCGCGCTCCCCGACCTGCTCGGCGGGCAGCCGCACGGTGGTGAGCTCCGGCTCGACGGCCGTGGCCAGGGCCAGATCGTCGAACCCGGTGACGGACAGGTCGTCGGGCACCCGCAGGCCCAGCCTGCGGGCGGCCTTGCAGGCGCCCGCGGCGAGGATGTCGTCGTCGCAGACGAGGGCGGTGGGCCGGGGGCCCGGGGCGGCGAGCATGTGCTCCGCGGCGACGCGGCCCGCGTGGACGTCGAGCGCCGCCGTGACGGTCCGCACGGAGGTGCCGGGCACCGCCCGCAGGGCCTCGTGGAGCGCCCTGCCGCGTACCGCGAAGGTCCAGGAGCCGACCGCCGACGCCAGGTGGACGAAGCGGCGGTGGCCGAGGGCCAGGAGGTGCTCGGCGACCTGCCGCATGCCGTCGGCGATGTCCAGGTTGACGCGGGCCGCGACACCGGCGTCCGCCGGATCGCTGTCGAGCATCACCAGCGGCAGTCCCGCGCCTCGCAGCGCGTCGAGCGCCCCGGCAGCCATGGAGGAGGCGATCACGCCGTCCAGGGAGGCGCTCGCCGAGGCGAAGGGGTCCCGGGCCGGGCCGGTGCCGTCGGGGGACGGGTACAGGACGACGCCGAAGCCGTGCTCGGCGGCGACCTCGGCGGCGCCGGTGTAGACGCGTGCGAAGAACTCGTTGGTGAGCGCGGGGACGACCAGCAGTGCCGTCCTGGTGCTGCCCAGGCGCAGGTTGCGGGCGGCGAGGTTGGGCCGGTAGCCGAGGTCGTGGGCGGTGCGGCGCACGCGTTCGGCGGTGGCCTCGGAGACCCGGCCGCGCCATTTGCCGCCGAGCACGAGGGAGACCGTGGCCTGCGAGACGCCTGCGGCCCGCGCGACGTCGCGGCTGGTGGGCCGGGTCGGGGCGGGCTGTGGTGCGCTGGTCACTCGGGCCTCCGGGGCCGGTCGGGGCAGGCGTCGTGAGGTGGACCTGCGGACTGGGCACATGGTACGTATGAACCTCGACGTTATACGTAAAACCTCTGGGTGCCGGAAGAGCGCCCGAGGGAGAGGGGCGACAGGACATGGCCGCGGGATATCTGGACATCCTCCGGGCGCGGCATGCCGCCCGCCTGCTGGCGGGAACCCTGGTGGGGCGGCTGCCGAGCGGTACCGCCCACATCGCGATCGTGCTCTTCACCAGGGCCGAGGGCGGCAGCTACACCCTCGCCGGCGCGCTCGCGGCCGTGTACGGACTGTCCACCGCGGTCGGGCAGCCGCTGCTGGGCCGTGCCGTGGACCTGTACGGCCAGCCGCGCGTCCAGCTCCCGGCCGCCGTGGTGTCGGCGCTGGGAATGGCCCTGCTGGCCCTGGTGGGTCTGGGATCGCTGCCGCTGGCCTACGGGGCGGTGGTGGTGGCCGGTCTCTTCACACCGCCGCTGGAGGGTGGTCTGCGGGCCCTGTGGCCGAGCGTGCTGGGCGGTGAGGACCGGGTGCACCGGGCGTACGCCATGGATGCCGTCGCCCAGGAGGTCATGTTCACCGTGGGCCCGCTGCTGGTGACGGTGCTGGTCTCGCTGTGGTCGCCCGCCGCCGCCCTGCTCGTCATCAACGCGATAGGCGTCCTGGGGGCGCTCTCCGTCGTCCTCTCCGAGCCCTCCCGGGCCTGGCGCTCCGCGCCCCGCGAGGCGCACTGGCTGGGCGCGCTGCGTTCACCGGGGCTGCTGGCGCTGCTCGGGTCGTTCTTCTTCGTCGGGCTGGCGCTGGGCTCGATCACGGTGGCCGGCGTGGCCTATGCCGACGACCACGGCCGGGAGTCGGTCTACGGCTGGCTGATGGCCGCGCTCGGGCTGGGCGCACTGGTCGGCGGCGCGGTCTACGGGGCACGGCAGTGGGCCGGGGCGCCGGAGCGTCGGCTGCGGGTCATCGTCGCGCTGCTGGCGCTGGGCTATCTGCCACTGATGCTGACCCCGGGAGTGGTCGCCATGACCGCACTGGCGGCAGTGGCCGGAGTCTTTCTGGCGCCCGCGATCGCCTGCTCCTTCATCGTGGTCGACCGGCACGCGCCCCGGGGCACCGTGACCGAGGCGTTCTCCTGGCTGGTGACGACCTTCGGGGTCGGCGCGGCGGTGGGAACGGCCGTGGCGGGCCCGGCCGTCGAGCTGGGCGGCACCTCGTGGAGCTTCGCGGTGGCGGGGGCCGGTGGGGTGGCGGCGCTGCTCGTCCTGCTGGCGACGGGAAGGGTACTCGCAGTTCCCGGGCGTACGGCCGTTTCCGTACGGGGATCGGAAAATGATCGAAACGGTGCTGTCGAACCCGGTTTCAGCTCAGGCCATCAGGCGTAATGTTCAGTCATGGACCGCCGCATTTTCGGGCTGGAGAACGAGTACGGCGTCACGTGCACGTTCAGGGGACAGCGCCGACTGTCCCCTGATGAAGTGGCGCGCTACCTCTTCCGCCGTGTTGTGTCATGGGGCCGCAGCAGCAATGTCTTTCTGCGGAACGGCGCCCGCCTCTACCTCGACGTGGGATCGCATCCGGAATATGCAACCCCCGAATGCGACAACCTGACCGAGCTGGTCACCCACGACAAGGCCGGCGAGCGCATTCTCGAAGGCCTGCTCGTCGACGCCGAACGCCGCCTGCACGAGGAGGGAATCGCGGGCGACGTCTATCTCTTCAAGAACAACACCGACTCGGCGGGAAACTCCTACGGATGCCATGAGAACTACCTCGTGGCACGGCACGGAGAATTCTCCCGGCTCGCGGACATCCTCATTCCCTTCCTCGTCACGAGGCAACTGATCTGCGGCGCGGGCAAGGTGCTGCAGACCCCCAGGGGCGCGGTCTACTGCGTCAGCCAGCGTGCGGAGCACATCTGGGAGGGCGTCAGTTCCGCGACCACGCGTTCCCGCCCGATCATCAATACGCGTGACGAACCGCACGCCGACGCGGAGCGGTACCGCCGCCTCCACGTCATCGTCGGTGACTCCAACATGTCCGAGACGACCATGCTGCTCAAGGTCGGCGCGACCGACCTGGTGCTCCGCATGATCGAAGCGGGCACGGTGATGCGGGATCTGACGCTGGAGAACCCGATCCGGGCGATCCGCGAGGTCAGCCACGACACCACCGGGCAGCGCAAGGTGCGCCTGGCCAGTGGCCGCGAGGCGTCCGCCATCGAGGTGCAGCGCGAGTACTACGAGAAGGCGGTCGACTTCGTCGACCGCCGTGGCATCCGCACCGGAACCGTCGCCCAGGTCCTGGAGCTCTGGGGCCGCACGCTCGACGCGGTCGAAACCGAGGACCTCGACCGGATCGAGACCGAGATCGACTGGGTGATGAAGTACAAGCTCATCGAGCGGTACCGGGCCAAGCACAACATGACCATGTCGCATCCGCGGGTCGCCCAGATAGACCTCGCGTACCACGACATCCACCGTCGTCGCGGCCTGTACTACCTGCTGGAGCGCAAGGGACAGGCCGCCCGCGTCTGCAACGACCTGAAGATCTTCGAGGGCAAGTCCGTGCCCCCGCAGACCACCAGGGCGCGGCTGCGCGGCGACTTCATCCGCAGGGCGCAGGAGCAGCGGCGGGACTTCACCGTCGACTGGGTCCACCTCAAGCTCAACGACCAGGCGCAGCGCACCGTGTTGTGCAAGGACCCGTTCCGTTCGGTCGACGACCGGGTGGAGAAATTGATCGCGGGTATGTGAGCCGGCACGGCACGGTCTTGGCCACCGACGCGACGCGGGCCCCGTACGTTCCTCGTACGGGGCCCTGCGTACGCCCTAGAGTGTCGGGGACTCATCCAACTGTGCCGTCTGAGATCTGAGGAACAAGTGCGCCGACTTGCCGGCCTTCTCGTCGTCCCCCTGTTGCTGCTGACAGCGGCCTGCGGTGGCGAAAAGGGCTCCGATTCCGATTCCGTTTCTGCTTCCGCCGCGACGAAGGACGGGTTCCCCGCGATCACCGCGGGCGCGAAATTCGGTGAGAAGCCGACCCTGGCCAAGGGGACGGGGAACCCGCCCAAGGAGCTGAAGACCAGGGTCGTCAGCCAGGGCGACGGCGCCACGCTCAAGAACGGCGACGCGATCCAGGTCAACTACCTCGGCCAGTCCTGGGATTCCGACAAGCCGTTCGACAACAGCTTCGACCGCAAGCAGCCGTTCGACCTGACCCTCGGCGCCGGCATGGTCATCCAGGGCTGGGACAAGGGCCTCGTCGGCCAGAAGGTCGGCAGCAGGGTCCAGCTGGTCATCCCGCCGGACCTCGCGTACGGCGACCAGGGCCAGGGCGACATCAAGCCCAAGGCCACGCTCGTCTTCGTCGTCGACGTCCTGAAGGCGACGCAGATCCCTGTCTCGGCCAAGGGCACCGAGGTCGCCCAGGACAACATCGGCCTCCCGAAGGTCGGCACCAACACGGACGGCAAGGCCCCCAAGGTCACCATCCCGACCAAGACCGACCCGCCGACGAAGCTCGTCTCCAACTACATCCTGGAGTCCAAGGGCGAGGTCGTGAAGGACACCGACAGCGTCGTCGTGAACTACGTCGCACTGACGTGGAAGGACGGCAAGACCTTCGACAGCACCTACGCGGCGGGCAAGACGCAGACCTTTCCGCTCGCCCAGGTGACCCTGAAGGGGCTGAAGAACGGTCTGGTCGGCAAGAAGATCGGCAGCCGGGTGCTGCTCGTCATCCCGCCGGACCAGGGCTTCGGTGACAAGGCGCAGCAGACCATCCCCGCGAAGTCCACGCTGGTCTTCGCCGTGGACCTGCTGACGAAGATGTAAGACTGTCCCGGTTGTCCAGCAGTTCATCAGTAAGAGGAGCAAGTCAGTGAGCATCGAGAAGCCCGAGGTCGACTTCCCGGGTGGCGAGCCGCCGGCCGATCTGGAGATCAAGGACATCTGGGAGGGCGACGGCCCGGTCGCCCAGAAGGGCGCCGTCGTCTCCGTCCACTACGTGGGCGTGGCCTTCTCCACAGGCGAGGAGTTCGACGCCTCCTGGAACCGCGGCACCCCGCTGCAGTTCGAGCTCGGTGCCGGCCAGGTCATCGCCGGCTGGGACCAGGGTGTCCAGGGCATGAAGGTCGGCGGGCGCCGCCAGCTGATCATTCCCGCGCACCTCGCGTACGGCGACCGCGGCGCCGGTGGCGGCCGCATCGCGCCCGGCGAGACGCTGATCTTCGTCTGCGACCTGGTCGCCGTCTGATCCGCACCCGTGCGATACGAGGGCCCGTGCCGCCAGGCACGGGCCCTCGCTTTTGTCCCGACAGCGCGTAGCGGTACGGTCGAGCGTCGTAGAGCGAAACAGAAAGGGCGTCGATGGCGATTGCCAAGGCCGAGCGGCTGATGAACCTGGCGCTGTGTCTGCTGGGGACCCGCCGCCCGCTCAGCAAGCGCGAGCTGCGCGGCTCCATCGAGGCCTATCTGGAGGCGGGCTCCGACGACGCCTTCAACCGGATGTTCGAGCGCGACAAGGACGATCTGCGTGAGCTCGGTCTGATCATCGAGACCGTGGAGAACCTGGACGGCGAGACGGGATATCTCGCCCGTCGCGACAGCAACCGGCTGCCCCCGATCACGCTGGACGCAGAGGAGGCCGCGGCGCTCGGACTGGCCGCCAAGGTCTGGCAACAGGCGCGACTGGCCGGTGCGGCCAGCGGTGCGCTCCAGAAGCTGCGGGCCGCCGGCATGCCGGAGGCCGAGGACGCGTACGAGGTGCACAGCGCTCTCGAACCGCGCATCCCCGTCCACGAGGCGGCGTTCGAGCCGCTGATGCTGGCCTGCCGCGACCGCCGGCCGGTCACCTTCGACTACCGCAAGGGCAACGCCGCCACGCCGGAGCAGCGCCAGGTCGAGCCGTGGACCCTGGAGTGCTGGCGCGGACACTGGTACCTGGCCGGCTGGGACCGGGACCGGGGAGCCGAGCGGGTGTTCCGGCTCTCCCGGATCACCGGCCGGGTCCGCTCCCGGGCCGGGGCGTTCACCGCCGCGGTGCCCGACGTCGTGACCGTACGCGAGACGGTCGAGAGCTGGGCGGGGGAGACGGCGACCCGGACCGCGCTGATCAGGCTGCGCACCGGGGCCGGGTACCCGCTGCGCTCGCGCGCCGTGTCGGTGCGGGAACTCGGGAACGGGTGGGACGAGTTGGAGATTCCGTACGGACACGGTCTGGACGCCTGGCTCGTCGAGTTCGGCCCGGACGTGGTCGTACAGGAACCCGCCGATCTGCGGGCCGATGTGGTGGACCGGCTGCGCGCCGTGGCCAAGGACTGAGAGAGGGACGGCAACCCATGGCCACGAACGCGATCGACCAGACCCGCCGGATGCTCTCCCTGGTGACGTATCTGCGCGAGCGCCCCGGCGCCCATGTCCAGGACGTCGCCCGCGCCTTCGGGATCACCGAGGACGAGCTGATCTCGGACCTCGACGTGCTGCCCATGTGCGGGACGAGCTTCCGCGGCGGGGACCTGCTGGACATCGACACCGACGGCGACCGCATCTGGTGGCACAATCCGGACGACGTCGCCGAGCCGCTGCGGCTCGCCGCCGACGAGGCGACGGCCCTGCTGGTCGCCGCCCGTGCCGTGGCCACGCTGCCGGGGCTGCGCGAGAGCGACCGGCAGGCGCTGCTGCGGGCCACCGCGAAGCTGGAGACCGCGGCCGGTGAGGTGGGGGCGGCGAGCTCGCGGCTCTCGGTCACCTTCGAGTCCGAGGGCGGCGTCTTCGCCGATGTCGACCGGGCGATCTCCGAGCGGCGCCGGCTCTGGCTGCGCTACTACTCGCCCGCGCGCGACGAGCTCACCGAGCGCGAGGTGGACCCTATCCGGCTGTTCGCCGTGGGGCACACGTACATGGAGGCCTGGTGCAGGTCGTCCGAGGACCGGCGTACGTTCCGGCTGGACCGGGTCGCCGAGATCCGGCTGCTGGACGAGCCCGCCGCACCGCCCGAGCTGGAACTGCGCGACCTGTCCGAGGGGCTCGTCCAGCCGGCCGCGGAGGACCCGGAAGTCGTCGTCGAGGTGGGCCCCGGCGGACGCTGGGTCGCCGAGTACTACCCGCACGACAGCGCACGGGAACTGCCCGACGGCGGGCTGCGGATCACCCTGCGCACCCCCGACCCGGCCTCGCTGCGCAGGCTCGCGCTGCGGCTGGGCGGCGAAGGCCGCATCGTCTCCCCGCCGGAGCTGGCGCGCAGCGCACAGCAGGCGGCCCGTGCGGCGCTCGCCGCGTACGACGAACCGGCCTGAGCGGAAACCTGAGGAAGATATGAGCAATATGTCTGTGGTGTCAGGTGTTCCGACCGTGGTGGTGCCCGAGTCCGTACGGTTCAAGGCCGCCTGCCCGGACTGCCGCGAACGGTTCGAACTGGCCGCGGGCGCCATTCGCCTCGCGGTGGGTGCGAGCCGCCGGACGACGTTCTACTCCTTCACCTGCCCGCAGTGCGGTGCGGCCGTCCGCAAGCCCGCGGGGGAGCGGATAGTCGAGCTCCTCACCAGTGGCGGGGTGCGGACGCTGCGTCTGCACGCCGGCCTCTAGACCCTTTCCATGCTGTCGGCCCCCAGGGAGTGTCTGGCAAATGCCTGCAGCGTCGCATCCATTTATCAGACACCCCCTAGACACATCGAGGCTCAGCCCATGTTCTGGCCCATGCTCGCCATCGCCCTGGGGTTCCTGGGGATCGCCGTTCTCGGCGTGCTGGCCGTCAAGGTCTTCATCGAGACTCAGCGGCTCGGGCGTCAGGTGACGCGTACCACCCAGCGCATCAACCGGGCCGCCGAGGACCTCGAAAGGGCGGCGACAGACCTCGCCGCCGCCGGCGAGGCGCTGCGCTAGCCGTACCGCCTTTGCTGCCCCGATTTGCCCTGTGAGCAGGGCGGATGGATCGGAGCGGGCGCGGCCTGCAGTTTCCCGGTTTCGAGGGGTACGCTGCTGAAGGCGGCCCGGAGAGCGAGGCGTGGGCCGTAATCGCGAGGATGCGTGGGTATTGCCCTGCGTTTACTCCTGCGGGATACGATCGCTGACAGTACGAAGGTCGGACGTCCGTCCGAGGTTCGATCCGCCCCACCCCTGCTGCCTCGGTGAGAAGGTACACACATATGTTCGGAAGGCTCGGCGCTCCCGAGATCATCCTGATCCTCGTCGTCATTGTTCTGCTGTTCGGCGCGAAGAAGCTTCCTGACATGGCTCGCTCGCTCGGCAAGTCGGCCCGCATCCTCAAGAGCGAGGCCAAGGCCATGAAGTCCGAGGGCAGCCCTTCGGCGACCCCGGCCGAGCCGGCCGCCAACGACGCCGCCCAGGACCAGACCGCCCAGCGCACCATCAAGGCGGCCCCCGGCGACGTGAGCAGCTCGCGTCCGGTCGCGGAGCCGACCGACTCGACCAAGCGCTGACGACAACCGGGCCGACGCAGGCGCCCTGATCAGTGAGGGCCTGCTGCACGAGATGAGGACGTGGGTTGCTCAAGTCTGCCCGCAAGCAGGAGACGGACCCAGAGGGCCGCATGCCCTTGGTGGAGCACCTGCGTGAGCTGCGTAACCGGCTGGCGAAGGGCATGCTGGCCATCGTCGTCGTGACGATCGCCGCAGCCTTCTACAGCCAGGCGCTGATGGAGTTCCTCTCTGCTCCCGTGCCCCGTTGCGAGAAGGGTCTGGGCGAGACGACCGGGGGCGCGTGCGCGGTCATCGCGTACACCGACCTTCTCTCCCCCTTCACGACGACGGTCAAGGTCAGCCTCATGGCCGGCGTCATAATCGCCAGCCCGATCTGGCTGTACCAGCTGTGGGCGTTCGTTGCGCCCGGACTCCACAAGCACGAGCGGAAGTACACGTACGCCTTCGTGGCCGCCGCAGTGCCGCTGTTCCTCGGTGGTGCCGCGCTCGCCTACACGATCCTGCCGATCAGCATGCGTGTCCTGTTGGGCATCACGCCCGACGGGTCGGCGAACATCCTCCCGATGGACAAGATCCTCGACTTCACGGTCCGGATGGTGCTCATCTTCGGAGCGGCCTTCGAGCTGCCACTGCTGCTGATCATGTTGAACCTGACGGGGATAGTGACCGGTCGGCGCATGCTCGGCTGGTGGCGCGGTGTGGTCATGGGGGTGTTCGTCTTCGGGGCAGTGGCGACTCCCACCACCGACCCCGTGGGGATGATCGCGCTCGCGGGTCCGATCGTGGTCCTGTACTTCCTGGCGGTGGCCTTCTCCCTGCTGAACGACAAGCGGCGACGCCGCGCAAATCCCGACGCCGAGCTGGACGACGACGAGGCGTCGGAGCTTGACCTCACCCCCGAGGATGTCGGTGAGATCGAATCGGTCTCCTCCAGCCGGGCGTTGCCCGCACAGGCGAGTTCGGACCGGGACCGTGTGAACGGTTACGACGACATCACCTGACCTTGTAGGGTCCCCGGGTGACCAGCGAGATCACCCTCTTCGTCAATCCCACCGCAGGACGCGGCCGGGGCGCGCACGCCGCGCAGCCGGCCGCTTCCGCGTTGCGGGACGCCGGATTCTCCGTGCGCACGGTTCTCGGTGAGGACGCCGACGACGCTTTGCGGCGGGCCCGTGAGGCCGTCGCGGGCGGGACCGGAGCGTTGATAGCCGTGGGCGGGGACGGCATGATGTCCCTCGCCCTGCAGGCTGTCGCGGGGACGATGACCCCGCTCGGGGTCGTCGCGGTCGGCACCGGCAACGACTTCGCCCGCGCGCTCGGGCTGCCGATACGGGATCCGGCCGCCGCCGGACGGCTGGCCGCCGAGGCGCTCAAGGGCGGCGGCGTCCGAGAGATCGACCTCGGACGGGTCGGCGAGCGATGGTTCGGTTCGGTGCTCGCCTCCGGCTTCGACTCCCGGGTCAACGACCGCGGGAACCGCATGCGATGGGTCGGCGGACGGTTCAAGTACGACCTCGCGATCCTCGCTGAACTCGCCGCGTTCAAGCCCATCGCGTACCGCGTCAGACTGGACGACGGACCGGTCAGGGAGATCGAGGCGACGCTCATCGCGGTCGGCAACGGGTCGACGTACGGCGGGGGCATGCGGATCTGCGCGGACGCGGAGATGGACGACGGGTTGTTCGACGTGACCGTCGTCGGGGACTGCAGCCGTACCACCCTGCTCAAGGTGTTCCCCCGGGTCTACAAGGGAACGCATCTCAGCCACCCCGAGGTCACCGTGCACCGGGTTTCCTCGATCGAGCTGGTCGCAGCGGGGGTCACCGCCTACGCGGACGGTGAACCGCTCGGTGCCCTGCCGCTCACCGCGCGCTGCGTGCCCGGTGCGGTGCGGGTCCTCACGCCGGGTTGTTCCGGCGGGATTTAAAGATCGCGCCTGGTGTCAGAGGTGGCGGGTAGGCTCGAAAGCACGATGACAGAGGACCTCTCACCAGCTGAGCGATACCAGGCTTCTCGGATCCGCGCCGCCGAGCAGGCCACCGCACTCGCGCCCTTCCGCGAGCTGTACGAATTCGATCTGGACCCCTACCAGATCGAGGCCTGTGAGGCCCTGGAGGCGGGCAAGGGAGTGCTCGTCGCCGCCCCGACCGGCTCGGGCAAGACGATCGTCGGCGAGTTCGCCGTGCACCTCGCCCTCGCACAGGGTCGCAAGTGCTTCTACACCACGCCCATCAAGGCCCTTTCCAACCAGAAGTTCGCCGATCTGGTCAAGCGTTACGGGCCGGAGAAGGTCGGCCTGCTGACCGGCGACAACAGCGTCAACGCCGATGCCCCGGTGGTCGTCATGACCACCGAGGTGCTGCGGAACATGCTGTACGCGGGCTCGCAGGCGCTGCGGGGCCTCGGGTACGTGGTGATGGACGAGGTGCACTACCTCTCCGACCGCTTCCGGGGCGCGGTCTGGGAGGAAGTGATCATTCACCTCCCGGATTCCGTGACGCTCGTGTCACTGTCGGCGACCGTGTCCAACGCCGAGGAGTTCGGCGACTGGCTGGACACCGTCCGCGGTGACACCGAAGTGATCGTCTCCGAGAGCCGGCCCGTGCCGCTCTGGCAGCACGTCCTGGCCGGCCGCCGGATGTACGACCTCTTCGAGGAGGAGACCGACCACGGCGGCCGTGGCGCCGGACGCCGCGAGGTCAACCCCGACCTCGTCCGGCTCGCCCGGATGGAGAACCAGCGGGGCTACAACCCGCGTGAGCGCCGTCGCGGCAAGATGGTCCGCGAGGCGGACCGGGAGCGCGAACGGCGCCAGCGCAGCCGGATCTGGACCCCGGCCAGGCCCGAGGTCATCGACCGGCTGGACGCCGAAGGGCTGCTCCCCGCCATCACGTTCATCTTCAGCCGCGCCGGCTGCGAGGCCGCCGTGCAGCAGTGCCTGCACGCCGGACTGCGGCTCAACGACGAGGAGAAGCGGCGCCTGGTCCGCGAGATCGTCGAGGAGCGGACCGCCTCCATCCCCGGGGAGGACCTCCACGTCCTGGGCTACTACGAGTGGGTCGAAGGACTTGAGCGGGGCATCGCCGCGCACCACGCGGGCATGCTGCCGACGTTCAAGGAAGTCGTCGAGGAGCTGTTCGTCCGCGGGCTCGTCAAGGCCGTCTTCGCCACGGAGACGCTCGCCCTCGGCATCAACATGCCGGCACGCTCGGTGGTGCTGGAGAAGCTCGTCAAGTGGAACGGCGAGCAGCACGCCGACATCACCCCCGGCGAGTACACCCAGCTGACCGGGCGGGCCGGGCGGCGCGGTATCGACGTCGAGGGCCACGCGGTGGTGCTGTGGCAGCGCGGCATGGATCCGGGGGCGCTGGCCGGACTCGCGGGTACGCGCACGTATCCGCTGCGGTCCAGCTTCCGGCCCTCGTACAACATGGCCGTCAACCTGGTGCAGCAGTTCGGGCGGCACCGCTCGCGCGAGCTGCTGGAGACCTCCTTCGCGCAGTTCCAGGCCGACCGGTCGGTGGTGGGCATCTCCCGGCAGGTCCAGAAGAACGAAGAGGGGCTGGAGGGCTACCGGGAGGGCATGACCTGCCACCTCGGTGACTTCGAGGAGTACGCGCGGCTGCGCCGCGACCTCAAGGACCGGGAGACCGAGCTGGCCAAGCAGGGCGCGACGCAGCGGCGGGCCGAGGCGGCGGCGTCCCTGGAGAGGCTCAAGCCCGGCGATGTCATCCATGTGCCCACCGGCAAGTTCGCCGGGCTGGCGCTGGTGCTCGACCCGGGTCTGCCCGCCGGGCGGACCAATGGGCACGGCCATCGCGGGCTCGAATACCACGACGGGCCGCGGCCGTTGGTGCTCACGGCCGAGCGCCAGGTCAAGCGGCTCGCCTCGATCGACTTCCCGGTTCCGGTGGAGGCGCTGGAGCGGATGCGGGTGCCGAAGTCGTTCAATCCGCGCTCCCCGCAGTCGCGCCGCGACCTGGCCTCCGCGCTGCGGACCAAGGCCGGGCACATAGTTCCGGAGCGGCACCGCAAGAGCCGGTCCGTCGCGGCCGACGACCGGGCGATCGCCCGCTACCGGGCGGAGCTGCGCGCGCACCCCTGCCACGGGTGCGACGAGCGCGAGGACCACGCGCGTTGGGCCGAGCGGTATCACCGGCTGCAGCGCGACACGAGGCAGTTGGAGCGGCGGATCGAGGGGCGGACGAACACGATCGCCCGCACCTTCGACCGGATCGTCGCGCTGCTCACCGAGCTCGACTACCTGCGGGGCAATGAGGTCACCGAGCACGGGCGCCGGCTCGCGCGGCTCTACGGTGAGCTCGATCTGCTGGCGAGCGAGTGCCTGCGGGCGGGTGTGTGGGAGGGGTTGAACCCTGCCGAACTCGCGGCCTGCGTCTCGGCGTTGGTGTACGAGGCGCGGCAGGCGGATGACGCGGTGGCGCCGAAGCTGCCGTCGGGGCCCGCGAAGACCGCGATGGGCGAGATGGTCCGGATCTGGGGCCGGCTCGACGCCCTGGAAGAGGACTTCAAGATCAACCAGGCGGAGGGGGTCGGGCAGCGCGAACCCGACCTCGGCTTCGCCTGGGCGGTCTACATGTGGGCGTCGGGGCGGACGCTGGACGAGGTGCTGGGCGAGGCGGAGATGCCGGCCGGGGACTTCGTTCGGTGGTGCAAGCAGGTGATCGACGTGCTGGGGCAGATCGCGGCTGCGGCGCCGAGGGACGGGAGCTCCGTGGCCCGGAATGCGCACAAGGCGGTGGACGCGGTGTTGCGGGGGGTTGTGGCGTACAGCTCTGTGGGGTGAGGTGCCTGCGTGGTGCGGTGAGTTGAGGTGTGGTGAGCGCTGACGTGGGAACGGTCAGCGGCAACACGAGGCGGACCACGCGACCGAGGTCGATGTGGTCACGGGTGACCAGCCGCAGCTGAGGGCGCATTCGTCCAGTGGAAGGTGTGCTGGTGAGCGGTCAACCGGTTCCGGGGAGTAATGGGCGGGCGGGTTCGGCGAGTTCGGTGATGCGGGCCAGGTGTTCGTCCGTGTGTGCCGGGCCGATCAGCATCACGCCGTACGGCAGCCCGTCCACCTCGCCGACGGGCGCCGCCACCGCGCACTGGTCGAACAGGTTGGTGGAGCCGGTGAACCGGGCGAGGCGGGCGTTGACGGCCCGCGGGTCCGCCATGGCCTCGGCGAGCGTGGGGTGTTCCGGCACGGTGGGCAGCAGGAGGGCGTCCGCGTCGCCGAGCGCGGCCGTCGCGGCGGCACGGAGGCCGGTCAGCCGGGCCCTGTCGGCGAAGAGCCGGTGCGCCGGGATGTCGCGGGCCGCGGTGATGATCCCCGCCACCGTGGGGTCGAGGCCGGGTGCGTCGGGCGCGCCGTCGATGAACGCGCCGACCGCGGCATAGCGCTCGGAGACGAACGCGGAGTCGTACAGCATCGCGGACGCCTCGGTGAACGGCGTCGGATCGACCGGCCGGAGTACCGCGCCCGCCGCCCGGAGCCGGGCGGCCGTCGACTCGTACGCCGCGGCCCAGTTCGGGGCGGTTTCCAGTTGCCCGGTGGGCGGGACCGCGATCCGCCAGGGGCCCGGGACACGGGAGCGGTCGGGGTGCGGGGCGGGGGTGGCCATCAGGGCCACCGCCCGTTCGGCCTCGGGGAGCGTACGGGCGAAGACGGTGACGCAGTCCAGGCTCGCGCATGCGGGGACCACGCCGTCGGTCGGTACGAGACCGCGGGTCGGCTTCAGTCCGAAGACGCCGTTGAACGCCGCGGGGACACGGCCGGAGCCCGCGGTGTCGGTGCCCAGGGCGAGATTCACGATGCCCAGGGCCACGGCGACCGCCGAACCGGAGCTGGAGCCGCCGCCGATCCGGTCGGGATCGTACGCGCAGGCCACCGCGCCGTGCGGGGAACAGGTGCCGGTCAGGCCGGTGGCGAACTGGTCCATGTTGGTCGTGCCGATCACCAGGGCACCGGCGGCGCGCAGCCGGGCCACCACCGGGGCGTCGGAGCCCGGTTCGTACGCGTACGAGGGGCAGCCCGCAGTGGTGGGGAGGCCGGCCACGTCGATGTTTCCCTTGACGGCCAGCAGGCGGCCCGCCAGGGGGAGCCGCTCGCCCGAGGCCAGGCGGGCGTCGAGCCGTGCGGCCTCCGCCTCCACGTCGTGCCGGGGGCGCAGATCGATCCAGAGCTCGGGGCGCTCCACCGCGTCGATACGGGCATGGGCGTCCCGGACGCGGTTGAGGACGGGGGAGGTTGTCGCCATGGTCGGTCCTCGGATTCTTGTCCTGCCTCATTGTGCCGTCGGGGCGTCGGGGGCGCCGCCGGCGGACGTGGCCGGCTCGGTCGGGTGAGTGGACAGGCCCGCGCGGCAGGCCAGTTGGAGCGCGAGGCGGACATCCGGCTCGTGGCGGCGAGCCGGTCCGGGCGCGGCTCCAGCCGCACCCCGGTGACCTCCACCGCGTCGAGCGGGCCCACCAGCGGGCGGACCGCTTCGAGTCCGGGGGAGGAGAGGAGTTCCAGGATGTTCGCCATCCCTTCAGTGTGCTGCCGATGTGCCACCAGCACACCCGGCCGCCGCATCACGGGCCCATGGCCCATGGGGGGCGCGATCCGTCTCCGTACGCTGGGATTCATGCACGTGGACGCCAGAGCACTCGCCGACTTCGCGCGGGGCTGTGCCGTCCTGGGATCAGGGGGCGGCGGACCCGCCGATGTGACCCTCCCCGTCGCCGGACAGGCGATCGAGGAATGCGGTCCGGTGCCCGTCGTCGGCCCGGCGGCGCTCCCCGCCGACGGGCTCGTCATGCCGGTGGGGCTGGTCGGATCGCCCGCCGTCGCCGCCGAACGGATCGGCGGCCGGGCCGAGCCCGCACGGCTGCGGGACCGCTTCGAGGCGCTGCACGGCGCACCGGTCGCCGCGGTGATGAGCAGCGAGATCGGCGGCCTCAACGGCTGTGTCGCCGTCGCCTGGGCGGCCCGGCTGGGGCTGCCGCTGCTCGACGCCGACTCGATGGGCCGGGCCTTTCCCCGGATGGACCAGAACGTCCTGGAGCTGGCCGGGCTGCGTCCGGGACCGGCCGTCCTCGCCGACGAGCACGGTCACACCGCCGTGGTCGACGACGTGGACGGCGCGCACCTCGAACAGTTCGCCCGCGCCGCCGTCGTCGCCTTCGGCGGGCGCGCCGCGTCCACCGACTACCCGCTCACCGCCGGGCAGGCGGCCCGGCACGCCGTCCTCGGATCGGTCACCCGCGCCCTGGCGCTGGGCCGCGGCGAAGGCCCGGCCCCGCTGCTGACCGGCAAGGTCTCCTCCGTCCGGCAGGTACGCCACCGAGGGCGCCGACAGCGACGACGCCACGGGCGTCCTGCTGGAGGGCGGCGGCTCCGACGCGGGCCGGCTGGTGCTCGTCGAGGCCCGCAGCGAATTCGTCGCGGCCCTGGAGGACGGCATCCCGCTCGCCGTCGTACCGGACGTCATCGCCCTGGTCGACGTGACGACCGGCTGGGCCGTCCCGGTCGAGGAGGTCCGCTACGGACTGCGCGTCCACCTCGTCACGCTCCCCTCGGACCCCGTCTGGTACACCCTCGAGGGCCTGCGGCTCGCCGGGCCCGCCGCATTCGGTCTGGCCGGCCTCGCCGGAGCCGCCGACGGGTTCCGGGCTCCGGCGAGGCACCTCATGATCCTCGGTGTGGATGTCGGGCCCACCAACACCGATGCCGTGCTCCTCGACGGGGACCGGGCGGTGCGGGCCGTCAAGGTGACCTCGCTGGCCGGGGACGCCGTCGGATCGCTCGCCGCCGCCGTCCGCGCGCTCCCCGCCGAACTGCGCGGCCGGGCCACCCAGCTCGCCGTGGGCCTGCGGGTCGCCGCCCGAGCGGTCAGGGAACGGCACGGGCTCGCCCGGGTCGGCGTGCTGCGGGTCGGCGGCCCGGCCGCCGACGCCGTGCGGCCGCTGTTCGGCTGGCCCGAGGCGCTGCGCGACGCCGTGTGCGCCGACGCCGCGAACGTGCGGGGCGGCGGTGGTCTGGTCCCCCGTGACACCACGCCGCTCGACCGGGACGCGGTCGCCCGGTTCGGCGCCTCGCCGGCCGGACGCGCCGAGGCGTTCGCCGTCACCGCCGTGTTCTCGCCCGTCGACGGGGGCCAGGAGCGGGAGGCCGCCGAGATCCTGCGCGCCGAGACGGGCCCGGACACGACCGTCCTGCTCTCCAGCGACGTCGGCACCCTCGACCTGCTGGCCCGCGAGAACGCCACGGTCCTCGACGCGGCCCTGTCCGTGCTCGTGGCCCGGGTCGCCGACGAACTGACCGACACCCTGCCCCGGCTCGGCCTCGCCCCCGCCGCCGCCGTCCTCGTCACCCGCAGCGACGGCACGCTGATGAGCCTGGAGTACCTGCGCCGCCAGCCCGGACTCAGCCTGGGCAGCGGACCCGCCTGCACCATCCGCGGCGCCGGACTCCTGGCAAGGCTCAAGGACGCCGTGGTCGCCGACATCGGTGAACGCCGCGCCCGGGTCGGTGCGCTGACCGGCGGCTACCCCCAGGAGGCCGGCCCCGGAGAACGCTTCGGCGGTGTCCCGGTCAGCGTGCGCTTCCCCGACCTGATCACCGTGCGCGCCGACGCACACCGCGAACTCGCCGAGGCCGCCGACCGGATGCGCCCCGCCGCCGGACTCCTCCCGCTGATCCTGGTCGGCGGCGGTGCGGGCGGCGTACCCGCCGAGGTGCTGGCCGGGTTCGACGTCGTACGGCCCGGACACGGCGGCGTCGCCGGGGCGTTCGGCGCGGCGGCCAGCCCGGTCGGCGGCCAGTACGACCGGATCGTCCGCCGGGGACCCGGCCGACGGCTCGACGCCGTACGGGACGAGGTGCGGGATCTGGCCCGGGCCGGCGCCGTACGGGCCGGGGCCGATCCCAGGGGGATGGGGGCACCGACGGTGCTACTGGAACGCGTCCCTGCCGGGGGCGAGGAAGTGGCCGCGCTGCGCGCCCTGGAGAAGCACATCGGCCGGGCCGCCACCCACATCGCGCCGATCGAGGTCGGCGGCGTCAACTCCATGCTGCCCATCGCGTGCGCGGCGGAGGCCGGGCTGCCGCTGGTCGACGGCGACGCCATGGGCCGCGCCTTCCCCGAGGCGCAGATGGTGCTGCCCGGCCTGATCGGGGTGGCCAACACCCCGATGGCGCTCGCCGACGACAAGGGCAAAGCTGCCAGATCTCCAGCGCCGACACCGTGATGCGCGGCGACCAGCTCACCGACGGGCTCGTCCCCGCCATGCTGACACTCGCCGAGCGGTTGGGCGCAGCGGTGCGCGAGGCGCGGGCGGCGCACCCCGACCCGGTGCTCGCGGCCCGGACCATGCTGTCCGGAACCCATCTGCTGACCGGCGAGGTGATCGACGTCAGCCGCCGCACCGAGGGAGGCTTCACCCGGGGCAGCGCCCGGATGGAGGGCATCGGAGAGGACGCGGGCCGGGTGCTCGAACTCGGCTTCCAGAACGAGCATCTGCTGGCCACCCGCGACGGCGGGACGGTCGCCACCATGCCCGACCTGATCTGCGTGCTGGACACCGACACCGGCGATCCGGTGACCACGGAAGGGCTGCGTTACGGCCTGCGCGTCAGCGTCCTCGCGGCGCCCTGCGACCCGCGCTGGACCGCCCCGGGCGGCCTGGCGCTCGCAGGGCCGCGGTACTTCGGGTACGACGTGGACCACCTGCCGTTCCGCGAGAGCTGACCCACGGGCCGGCCCGCTCCGGCGCCCGGCCGGTCCGCACGGAGCGGGCCGGCCGGGCATTCCCTTCCGCCGGACGATCCCTCGTCTCAGACCGTCCGCTTGCCGCTCTTCATGGACACGGCGACGCAGGCCAGGCCCAGCAGTATGGTCAGGCCGCCGATGATGACGTTGTTGAGGACGATGCCGAGGTCGGGGCTGCTGCCGACGATCCACGTCGCGAGGATCGTCCAGATCCCCATCGCGCAGATGGCCCAGCTCAGGCCGTACATGCGTTCCGGCATCACGGTGAACCCGAGGCCCAGCGCGGCGATCGCGAGACCCATGATCAGGTTGTGCGTCGCGAGTGTGGGCTGACTTGCCGTGAAGTGCAGCACCCACGGCGAGATGGCGCAGTAGAGACCGACGAGGAACACCGGTGCGTCCACCAGGGCCACATCGCGGCCACCGAGCATGCGGGCATAACGATCGCGCATTTCGGAGACATCGGGGTGACTGGCCATGTCACGGCCGGTGTGCGAGATGTTTGACATGGGGTTCGTCTCCTTCGCTCCTGGCAGACCGTCGACCGCCGCAGCGACCGACCGCGCCGGTTGTGCGCGTTGAGGGCCTGCTCTGCCATTCTGCGCTTATATCGCCCTTATGTGTAGATTCAGGACTCGCGGAAATCCGTGGGAACCGCACGCGGTGACGCACTGTCCAGCCGCCGGGCCAGGGCCACCAGTCCGGGCGTCCGCAGCACCCGGTCCCCGTACCCCGGAAGAGGTACGTGCAGCGGCTCGGTCCAGCGCGGGGGGATCGCGCCGAAGCCGTGCACCGCACCCGCCAGGGCGCCGGTCACGGCGGCGACCGTGTCGGTGTCCCCGCCCACGTCCACAGCGGCGGCCAGGGCGTTCTCGTACGAATCCGTCGTGCGCAGCGCCCACAGCGCGGTGCCCAGGCACGGCCAGACCGCACCGTTGAACTCCGTCGCCGCCTCCGGGCGCCAGCCGGGCGCGAGGACGGCGGCCCAACGGCGCCGGTGATCCTCGTGCACGCTCTCCAGGGCGTCCGGGACGACGGAGAGCGGATCGCCGCCGTCCAGCGCCACCCGGATCAGCTCGTGGAGCACGGCGGTGCCCTCCCAGGCGGCCCGGTCGCCGTGAGTCAGGGCGGCGATCCGGCGGGCGGCGTCCATGGTCGCCGCACGGCCCAGGGCCGCGAAGTACACGGCGGAGGTGGCCGCCCGCATCAGCGAACCATTGCCCGCCGCACGTCCGCTCACCTGGAAGTGCAGCGCCGCCGCGAGGTCCCACTCCTCACCGCTCGTCAGGACTTCCTCGGTCTGGAGCCCGATGTCCTTCGGGTCGCCCGCCGCCCACCTGCAGAACCGGCCGAACATGTCGGGAAGGTCCAGACCGCCCCGCTCCAGCAGGGACTCAGCGACCAGCACGGCCATCTGCGTCGTGGCCTCACCGGGGGCCCAGCCGCCGCCCCCGCACATCGTGCCGACGCCGTCGGGGAAGCGCGCCGTGTACACACCGGCGGGCCCGAACTCGAAGGGCGCGCCCAACGCGTCACCCACCGCCGAACCGACGACGGCACCCGCCACCCTGTCCTGCCGCTCCACCATGCCCGGACGTCTCATCCGGTCAGGGTACGGAGCGCGAGTTCCTGCTGTACGTCGCAGAGGTGTTCCCGCCTGTGCTTTGTGGGGGAGCCGGGCTCAGGACACATCGACCACCACCGAGTGCCAGCCGGTCGCACCGTCGGGCACGGTGCCCGTACGGATGCCGGTCTGGGTGGCGCCGGTTCCGTCGGTTGCGCGGACCTCCAGGGTGTGACGGCCGGATGCGGCGGGCCACTCCCACACCCACTGGCGCCAGGTGTCGCGGGTTCCGGCGGCGGCCAGGCGGGCGGTGTGCCACTTCCCGCCGTCCACCCGGACCTCGACCCTGGAGATGCCGCGGTGCTGGGCCCAGGCGACCCCGGCCACCGGCACGACGCCGGCCTTCGGGGAGGCGGACGGGCGGGGGGTGTCGATCCGGGACTCGGTCTTGACCGGTGCCTGCTGGGCCCAGCCGCGCCGGACCCAGTAGGCGTCGTAGGCGGCGAACGTGGTCAGCTCGATGTCCTCGATCCACTTGCAGGCTGACACGTATCCGTACAGGCCGGGGACGACCATCCGGACCGGGAAGCCGTGCTCGAAGGGCAGCGGCTCACCGTTCATGCCGAAGGCGAGCATCGCGTCACGGCCGTCCATGACCGTTTCCACCGGTGTGCCGATCGTCATGCCGTCGACGGAACGCGCCACGATCTGGTCGGCGGGGCCGCCCTCGGACGGGGGGCGTACTCCCACCTCGCGCAGCAGGTCGGCCAGCCGTACCCCGAGCCACCTGGCGTTGCCGACCAGGGGTCCGCCGACCTCGTTGGACACGCAGGCCAGGGTGATGTCGCGTTCGACGACCTCCCTTCGCAGCAGGTCGTGGAGGCCGACGGTGGCGGGCCGCGTCACACCACGGCCGTGGATCCTCAGCCGCCAGGCGCCGGCATCGACGCGTGGCACGACCAGCGCCGTGTCCACCCGGTAGAAGTCCTTGTCCGGCGTGATGAACGGGGTCAGCCCCCGGATCCTCAGATCGGCCCCGGCCGGCACCGCCGGGGCGGCGGACCGCGGGGCCGGGAGGACCAGGTCATGACGGGAGGCGGAGGCCCCCGCCTGGACGGAGGAGGCGAGCCGGCGGCCCAGGAGCCCCGCGCCGGCGGAGACCGCAGCCGTGGCGGTGGCCGCGACCACGAAGCCGCGGCGGTCGAAGTCGCCGTCCGCGGGAGCAGGAGCAGGAGCAGGAGCAGTAGCAGTAGCAGGAGCGGGACCGGGACCGGGCGCCGGTGCGAGCCGTCCGACCAGGAGGTACAGCACCGCCACCGCCACCGCGGCCCCCACCACCGACGGCAGCGCATCGGCCGGCACGCCCTCCGGACGCCCTGCCGCCGCCACCGCCCCGACCAGGCCGAAGACCAGGACGGCGGCCGAACCCAGCCTTCGGTGACGTAGCGCCAGTACCCCGATCGCCATGGCGAAGAGCGCCAGGAGGACCAGGATCCCGAGCCGGAGCGCCAGCTTGTCGGCGGTGCCGAAGTTCCGTACGGCGAAGTCCCGCACGGCCGGGGGTGTGCCGTCGATCACCGCACCTCCCACCGCCGTGACCGGGCCCGCCTCGGGACGTACGAGGGCCGCGGCCAGCTCGGCGACCGCCAGGGCGCAGAATCCGGCGATCAGACCGCTGAGCGCGGCGAGGGCGGTGCGCGTCGCGCCCGGTCGTGGGGGCCGGGCGGTTCCGGTGGTCTGTGCGTCGTCTCGGTGTTCACTCACGACCGGGATTCGTCGCCCGGCGCCGGGCGGATTGGTACCTCACCCGATCGGTCGCGGGCCGTCACAGGCCGCGGGCCCGTTCGAACCGGGCGCGTGCCTCGGCCAGGCCGACGAGCGGATCCGGGTAGTCGATCGCGGCCCGGCGCGGCCCGGTGAGTTTCCACGGCTCATGGATCTCGCCGTCCGCCAGCTCCGCGAGCTCCGGCACCCAGCGGCGCACATAGGCGCCGCGCGGATCGAACCGCTTGCCCTGGACCACCGGATTCAGGAGCCGGTTGGGCCGGGTGTCGGTGCCGGTGCCCGCCATCCACTGCCAGTTGAGCTGATTGTTCGCCACATCGCCGTCGACCAGCAGGTCCAGGAAGTGCCGCGCACCCACCCGCCAGTCGGCATACAGCGTCTTGGTGAGGAAGCCGGCCACGAGCATCCGGCCCCGGTTGTGCATCCAGCCCTCGTACGCCAGCTGCCGCATCGCCGCGTCGACCAGCGGATAGCCGGTGCGACCCGTGCGCCAGGCCTGGATCTCGTCCTCGTCGCACCGCCAGCGGTCGTGCCGGGTGCGGTAGTCCTCCCGGGCGGCGTCCGGCCGTGCGGCGAGCACCTGGTGGTGGAAGTCCCGCCACGCCAGCTGCCGTACGAACGCGTCGGCGCCCGGTCCGCCCCGCTGCCTCGCCCGGTTGATCACTTCGGCTGCCGAGAGCGAGCCGAAGTGGAGGTGGGGGGAGAGCCTGGAGGTCGAATCACCGGCCAGATCGTCGTGGCCGCTCTCGTAGTCGGCCAGCGGGCCGCACAGCCAGGACGACAGCAGCCGGCGTCCGGCCGACTCGCCGCCCCTCGCGAGCCCGGGTGAGACACCGGCCACCTCCGCCCGCTCCGGCAGCGGTCCCGACTCCACTCCTTCCGGCAGCCGCACCGCCCGCGGCGCGGCCAGTGTTCCCCGTACCCCCGACTCCTGCCATCGGCGCAGGTACGGCGTGAACACCGCGTAGTGGTCACGGCCCGCCGGGACGAGCCGGCCCGGGGCGACCGCGGTGACCACCGCGTCGTGGACGTGCACGGCGCAGCCGACCGCCGCCAGCTCCGTACGGAGCCGGCTCTCGCGGTGCGTCGCGTACCCGCTCACCCCGTCGGCGACGTGCAGACTCCGCGCCCCGGTCTCCACGGCCACGGCACGGGCGACGGCCACCACATCGCCGTCCCGGACCACGAGCCGTCCGCCGCGGTGGCGCAGCGCCGCGTCGAGATCGGCGAGGCAGTCGGCGAGGAAGGCCAGCCGGTTCGGTGCGTCGAAGCCGGTCCGGTGGATGCCCCGGTCGCGCACGAACAGCGGAACGACGGCATCCGCCTCCCGTACCGCGGCCCGCAGCACCGGGTTGTCGTGCACCCGAAGGTCGGAGGTGAACAGTGCGACGGAGACAGCCATGGAGTGTGCCCTTCCCGGTCATGGGGGTGTGCGCTTGCGGCGGCGGCCCGGTGTGGCCCCGGTATCGGCCCGGTGCCGGTCATTCGCTCGTCCCGAGGCAGTCGCGCAGCCGGGTCAGTCCGTCGCGCAGCCGTGTCTTGACCGTCCCGAGCGGCACGGAGAGCAGCTCCGACACCTCGCGGTGGGTCAACCCCCGGTAGTACGCGAGGGTCACGGACTGGCGCTGCACCTCGGAGAGCCGCCCCAGGCAGCGGCGGACCTGTTCGTGCTCCAACCGGGTCTCCACCTGCTCGGTGACCTGGTCGTAGGCAGGCGTACGGTCCAGCAGCGCCGCCGCGCGCTCACGGGCCGCCGACGCCTCGGCCGAGCGGACCCGGTCCACGGCCCGGCGGTGGGCGAGGGTCAGCACCCAGCTCATCGCGCTGCCGCGGGCGGGCCGGAAGCGGGGGGCCGACCGCCACACCTCGACCAGGACCTCCTGCGCGACCTCCTCCGCCTGGGCCGGATCCCGGAGCACGTTCCGTACCAGCCCGAGGACGGGCCCGCTCACGGCGGCGTACACCGCGGCGAAGGCCTCCTGATCGCCCCGGGCGACCAGTCCCAGCAACTCCTGGAGGTCGGGCCCCGCCGACGACGCTCCGCCGGTGTGCGCGGCTTCCTTCACACGGGCTCCCTCTCTGGCGGACCGGTGCGCGAGATCCTTCCACGCCTCCCGGAAATCGCGATACATCTTGATTGACGCGCCCCGCCAGATGCCGTCCTGGATGCGTCACGTCGCCGACTTCGACCCGGTCGACCGGGCGATGGTGGCGGGCCGTTCCGCGTTGACCGCCGCCCCGGACTGGGGCGTGGTGCTCGGCCACGGGGGAGCCCTGCTGCTTCTCGCGGTGGTGGCGGTCGCGCTGTCGACCCGCACGTTCCGCTCGTACCAGAAGTCCGTCCGACAGGCGCGCCTACGACAGCGTCGTACCGCCGACCCGGTCCGGAACCGCACTCCCGGGCCGGGTCCTCGGCTTCAGTACCGCCCTCACCGCGAGGAAGACCAGCAGCCCGAACGGCGACAGCAGAACGGTCAGCACCAGCAACGGCCCCATCACCAGCGGCGAGATCCCCAGCCGCCGCCCCTCCAGGTACATCCACTGGCCCAGCAGCAGATCCCAGGCGATCACCTGCGCCCAGATCGCCCCGGCCCCGTTCGCCAGCGCCATCAGATCGCGGAAGGTGTCGATGTCGGGGCTGCGCACCGCGCCCCAGAGCTCGGGAAAGACGGGCACGGCCATGATCAGGTAGAGCGCCAGCACCGGCAGGACGGTGAGCGGCGAGGCGGCGACGCGCGCGGTGGGACGCCAGTTGGGCGCCAGAATCATGAGCAGCCAGAACGGAGCTGCCAGGAAGAACGAGATCTTGAAGAGCGCACCGGTCATGACGCGAACTCCTTCTGGGCGGAAGCGGATTCGGAGCCGGAGACGGCGTCGGATTCGGGGCTCGTGCCTGTTCGCCGCCCCGGGGGAGCCGGCCTCAGCGCCCCCAGCGTCCCGACGGTGCTCGCGACCACGATCAGCGTGGCGGCACCGAGCGTCGCACCGTCGGGGTGGATCAGCGGCTGGCCGCGCAGCGCCTGCCAGGTGACCAGCGCGACGACCGCCGCGTACGCCCCCGAGGCCACCAGTACCAGCCGCAGCCGGACCCGCGGGTCGCGCAGCCGCGCGAAGCGCGGGGCCAGGGCGACCAGCGCGAGCAGGAAGAGCGGCAGCAGCTGGAGCGCGTGCATTCCGATGAAGTGCGGGATTCGCAGATCGCCGCCGGTCGTGGACCAGCCGGTCAGCGGCATCGACGGGCCGCCGTCCGGTACGCCCACGGAGTGCGCGCCGATCACATCGGCGGTGTCCAGGTTCCCGGCCGCCCGCTGCTCGCGGGTTGGCTGGGTCATCAGGAAGCCGAATCCGGCGCCCACCAGGGCGAGCAGTACACCCGAGCGGATCGCCCAGGCGGAGGCGCGGTCGGCGATCCGGGCGCGCAGCAGCAGGATCGCGATGACCAGAGTGCTGGTCCAGAGGATGACGACGGTGACGGCCATCGCGTTGAACAGCGACTCGTCGAACGGTGTGGCGTGGTTGAAGTGGCTCCGCTTCCCGCGGATCACCTGCCCGGTGATGATCGCCATCTCGGCCAGGCTGGACAGCGCGACCACGGTCCCGGCCCACCAGCCGATCCGTCGGCCACGGGTGACCAGCGTCAGCATCCAGGCGAGGGCGAGTGCGTACACGACGAACGAGACCGCGAACTTGAACGGTTTGAACCATATCGCCGCGCCCGCGAGGACCCGGTCGTCGGCTATGAGGCCGATGGCCGAGACGACCGTCATGACGGCCATCACCGCGGCGAAGAGGACTAACGGGCGATGCCAGGAACGCCAGGAGGACATGAGGACCCCTCAGAGGTTATGGATAGCGGCACTTCCCGCTATCCGATAGTGGAACTATCTATGATGGGTCGGGGGACTGGCAAGCGCGGAAGTCGGCAAGCGCGGAAGGAAGAACACGCGGTGCGCATCGGCGAGTTGAGCAGCAGGTCCGGGGTCCCGGTACCGACGATCAAGTTCTATGTACGTGAAGGGCTGCTGCCGGCAGGGCAGTTGACCAGTCCGAACCAGGCGAGTTACGACTCCGGGCACGAGCGCAGGCTGCGGCTGATCCGCGCCCTGCTGGATGTCGGCGGGCTCTCGCTGGCCGCCATCGGCGATGTGCTGCGGGTGGTCGAGGATCCGGCGCAGCCGGTGCACAAGGTGCTGAACGCCGCGGCGAAGCGCCTCACTCCGCTGCACGAGGACGAGGCGGGGCCCGAACTGGAGGATGCCCGCGACGAGGTGGCGGAGCTGGTGGAGCGGCGGGGCTGGCGGGTCGAGGCGCACGGTCGGGCGGGAGAGTCCCTGGCCGGGGTGATCGTCGCGCTGCGGCGGGCGGGGCACGGCGGCTTCGTCGAGCTGCTCGACGACTACGCGGCCGCCGCCGAACCGGTCGCGCGAGCCGACCTCGACTACGTGGGGCGGCGGGTGGCGCGCGAGGACCTGGTGGAGAGCGTGGTGGTGGGCACGGTGCTGGGCGAGGCGATGTTCAACGCGCTGCGACGGCTCGCGCACGTGGACGCGTCCGCGCGCGCCTACGACGGGGACGGCGACATGGAAGGCGGTCCGGTCGGCGAGGGCATGGGAAGCGCGGAGGTGCCGGGCGCCGGTGGGTGAGCCGGGGGCCCGGACGCCGGTATGCCCCGGCCGGGGGCCGGGGCATACCTGAGCGATCCGGTGTTACGCGGCGCCTTCCTGCTCGCGCTCCACCTGTGCGTTCCACTCGCGCTTGACCGAGCGCCAGGCGTCGTCGTTCTGGCCGAGCCGCCAGTAGCCCGAGATCGACAGCCGGGAGAGCGGGATCCCGCGCTCCAGGCGCAGATGGCGGCGGATGTCCTTCACGAAGCCCGCCTCGCCGTGCACGAACGCCTGGACCTCGCCCGCGGGGAAATCGAGCCCCTTCACCGCGGCGGTCAGCGCCTCGCCGACCGGCCGCTCCCCGCGGTGCAACCAGGTCACACCGACACCGTCCGACGTCACGATCTTCTGCTCCTCGGCGGCGTCCGCCACCTCGATGAACGCATGCACCACCGCACCCGCCGGCATCCGCTCCAGGGCCGCCGCGACGGCCGGCAGAGCGCTCTCGTCGCCCGCCAGCAGATGCCAGTCCGCCGAGGCTTCCGGGCCGTAGCCGCCGCCCGGACCGAGGAAGGTCACCTGGTCGCCCGGGGCCGCCCGCAGTGCCCAGGGCCCGGCGAGGCCCTCGTCGCCGTGGACCACGAAGTCGATCGCCAGCTCACGGGTGGCCGGATCCCAGGAACGCACCGTGTACGTACGGGTCGTGGGCCACAGCTCGCGCGGCTGCTCCTCGCGGATGCGGGCCATGTCGAAGGGGTGCGCGTAGTCGGCGCCCTCGGGGGCGAAGCAGAGTTTGACGTAGTGGTCGGTGAACCCGGCGAGCTCGAAGCCGGCGAGGCCCTCACCGCCGAGCACCACGCGCACCATGTGCGGGGTGATCCGTTCGGTGCGCAGCACCTCGGCCCCCTGCGCCCGGGGTGCCTGCCGCGCCGGTCGTTCTGCCACGAGGTTCTCCCTGCTCTGATTGCTTAGGCTTACCTAAGCTAGCACCTCAGCTCTGGAGAGTGGAGAGCAGGCGCTGTACCGCTCCGCCCAGTCCCCACCGCTTGGCGAGGGCTTCCAGGGCGTCGGGATCGCGCGGCCCGGCGGGCAGCGTGGGATCGAATTCCGGCAGCGGTACGTCACCGGCGACGCGGACCACCTTCGGCGCGACGGCCAGGTAGTCCCGCGCCTCGTCGAGCCGCTTGCGCTGCGACGGCGTCAGCTTGGCCTTCGGGTCGTCGACGGCGGCCATGATCCCGGCCAGGTCACCGAAGGCGTCCAGCAGCTTCGCCGCGGTCTTCTCGCCGATGCCCGGGACTCCCGGCAGCCCGTCGCTGGGGTCGCCGCGCAGCAGGGCGAGATCCACGTAGCCGGAGCCGTCCACGCCGTACTTCTCCCGCAGCCACGCCTCGTCGGTCGGCTGGAGCGAGCCGACCCCCTTCAGCGGGTAGAGCACCCGGATCCCACGCGCGTCGTCGACCAGCTGGTAGAGGTCCCGGTCGCCGGTGACGATGTCCACGGGGCCGGTGGCGAGGCCGGTGAGCGTGCCGATCACGTCGTCCGCCTCGTAGCCCGCGACGCCGACGCGGGCGATGCCGAGCGCGTCGAGTACGTCCTCGATGACCGGCACCTGCGGGGCCAGCGTGTCGGGGGTCTCCTCCTCGTCGGGCAGCCCCTCTGCGGTCTCCACCGCGACCCGGTGAGCCTTGTACGTCGGGATCAGCTCGACCCGCCAGTGGGGCCGCCAGTCCGCGTCCATGCAGGCGACCAGGTCGTCCGGCCGGTGGTCCTGCACCAGGCGCCCGATGAAGTCGAGCAGCCCGCGCACGGCGTTGACCGGTGTCCCGTCCGGGGCGCGCACCGAGTCGGGGACCCCGAAGTAGGCGCGGTAGTAGAGGGAAGCGGTGTCGAGGAGCATCAGGCGTCGCGTCACACCCCGATGATGCCGCACCCCACTGACACCGATCGCCCCGGACGCCGGGCGCGGAAGGCTTCGGGTGACGTCGGGGTCACTCCGGATGACTTCGGGGTGAAGGAGCGGGCAACGGTGATCACCGCTCAAATATGACCTGGGTCACTCTTGTGTTTGCTATGTGTAAGCGGGGGCAGGCGCGCAGCCGGAGCGGATCACGTACCGGTTTCAACCAGTGCACGTGCCATGCGGGCCGAATCCGCGCCGCTCCACGGTCTGCCGGAGGGGGTTGGCAGACCGTTTTTCGGTTCAACCCGCGAGGTGTATGTGTCAAGGCTGCAAGCTGAACGCTTGTACAAGGTGTTCGGCAGACGACCCGGTCAAGCCGTGCAGAAGCTCGAAGGCGGCGCAGACCGCGACGAGCTGCGCGCCGACGGAACGACCGCAGCGGTGATCGACGCCTCGTTCACCGTGGAGCCGGGACAGATCTTCGTCGTGATGGGTCTGTCCGGGTCCGGGAAGTCCACGTTGCTGCGCATGCTCAACGGACTCCTGGAGCCCACTGCCGGGCGCGTGCTGTTCGACGGCCAGGACCTGACCGCCCTGAGCCCCGCCGAGCTGCGCCACGTCCGGTCCACCAAGATCAGCATGGTGTTCCAGCACTTCGCGCTCTTCCCCCACCGCAGTGTGCTGGAGAACGCCGCGTACGGCCTGGAAGTGCAGGGTGTGCCCCGCGCCGAGCGCGAGAAGCGCGCCGCCGAGGCCCTGGAGCTGACCGGCCTGGCCGGCTGGGAGAAGTCCTGGCCCGACGAGCTGTCCGGCGGCATGCAGCAGCGTGTCGGGCTGGCCCGCGCCCTGGCCACCGACGCCGACCTGCTGCTGATGGACGAGTCCTTCAGCGCACTCGACCCGCTGATCCGACGCGACATGCAGGACCAGCTGCTCGAACTCCAGAAGCGGCTGAAGAAGACCATCGTCTTCATCACCCACGACCTCAACGAGGCCATGCGCCTCGGCGACCGCATCGCTGTGATGCGCGACGGGAAGATCGTCCAGCTCGGCACCGCCGAGGACATCCTCGTCACCCCGGCCAACGACTACGTCGCCTCCTTCACCCAGGACGTCGACCGGACCCGGGTGCTGACCGCGGGCGCCATCATGGCCGAACCGCACACCGTCATGGGCACCAGCACGGACGACGGCAAGGAGCTGCGCACCGCCGCCGACGTGCTCGCGGCCGCCCCTGCCACCGTCACCGAGGCCACGCCGATCATCGAGCTCTTCACACCCTGCTCGCAGAGCGGGGCCGCCGTCGCCGTGACCGACGCCGAGGGCAAGCTCATCGGTGTCGTCCCGCGCGCCCGGCTGCTCGCCGTCCTCGGTGAGCCGATGACCCCCGCCGAGGCCCCGAAGGACGTCCGGACCAGCGCGACCCTCACGAAGAAGGTGGCCAGTGTTTAGGCTTCCTCTCGGTGACTGGGTCGACTCCGCCGTCGACTGGCTCCAGGCCCATCTCGCCTGGCTGTTCGACGCGATCAGCTCCATAGTCAGCAACATGTTCGACGGCATAGCCGCCGTTCTCTCCGCCCCCGCCCCACTGCTCTTCGCGGGCATCGTCGCGGTCATCGCCTGGTGGCTGCGCGGTCTGCTCGCCGGTGTGCTCGCCTTCGTGGGCTTCGCCGTCATCGACTCCGTCGAGCTGTGGGACGAGGCGATGGACACCCTCACCCTGGTGCTCGTCGCCACCATCATCGCGCTGGTGCTGGCCGTACCGCTGGGCATCTGGGCGTCCCGCTCCAAGACCGTCAGCGCGGTGACCCGGCCGGTCCTGGACTTCATGCAGACCATGCCCGCCATGGTCTATCTGATCCCCGGCGTCATCTTCTTCGGCGTCGGCGTGGTGCCCGGCATCATCGCCACCATCATCTTCTCGCTGCCCCCGGGCGTCCGGATGACCGAGCTCGGCATCCGCCAGGTCGACGGCGAGCTCGTCGAGGCGGCCGAGGCCTTCGGTACCACCCGGCGCAACACCCTGCTGCGGGTCCAGCTGCCGCTCGCCCTGCCCACGATCATGGCGGGCATCAACCAGGTCATCATGCTGGGCCTGTCCATGGTGGTCATCGCCGGCATGGTCGGCGGCGGCGGCCTCGGCGGCGCCGTCTACCGCGCCATCGGCAACGTGGACGTCGGCCTCGGCTTCGAGGCGGGCATCTCCATCGTCATCGTGGCGATGTACCTGGACCGGATGACCGGCGCCCTCGGCCGCGAGGTCTCCCCGCTCGCCCGCCGCGCGCTCGCCAAGGCGCAGGCGATGGCCGGCGGCTTCAAGATCTGGAACCACCGCCCGCAGCCCGTCGTCGCGGTCTCCGGCGTCGTCGTCCTCGCGCTCGTCGCGGGCGCCCTGGGCGTCTTCGGCTCGTCCGGCTCGGACAACGCCGAGAACACCGCCGAGGGTTCGGACATCGGCGCGGGCAAGAAGATCAGCATGGGGTACATCCCGTGGGACGAGGGCATCGCCTCCACCTTCCTCTGGAAGGAGATGCTGGAACGGCGCGGTTTCGAGGTCGACGTCAAGCAGTACGAGGCCGGGGCGCTCTACACCGGTATGGCCAACGGCCAGATCGACTTCGAGACCGACTCCTGGCTCCCGGTCACCCACGCCAGCTACTGGAAGAAGTACCAGGACCGCCTGGAGGACATGGGCTCCTGGTACGGCCCCACCTCGCTGGAGCTGGCCGTCCCCTCGTACATGAAGGACGTCAAGTCCCTCGCCGACCTCAAGGGCAAGGGTTCGCAGTTCAAGAACCGGATCGTCGGCATCGAGCCGAGCGCCGGTGAGATGGGCCTGCTCAAGGACAAGATCCTGCCGGGCTACGGCCTGGACAAGGAGTACAAGGTCGTCGACGGGTCCACGCCGTCGATGCTGGCCGAGCTGAAGCGCGCGTACGCCAAGAAGGAACCGATCGTCGTTCCGCTCTGGTCGCCGCACTGGGCCTACAACCAGTTCGAGCTCACCAAGCTCAAGGACCCCGAGAACCTCTGGGGCAAGGGCGACGGCATCCACACCCTGGCCCGCAAGGGCTTCTCCGCCGACAACCCCGAGGTCGGCAACTGGCTCAAGAACTTCAAGATGACCGAGGACCAGCTCACCAGCCTTGAGGCGCAGATCCAGAAGTCCGGCGCCGGCAAGGAGCAGGAAGCGGTCCGCACCTGGCTGAAGGCCAACCCGGGCGTCGCCGACAAGTGGACCCCGGTCGCCAAGGCCGCGCCCGCCAAGGCCGCGACCGGCAAGGACGAGCGCGACCGCGCCGTCGAGATGGCCTGGTTCTGACGAAGTGGTTCAAGGACTTCAAGCTGAGCGAGGACCAGCTCGCCGGTCTGGAGAACCAGATCCAGAAGCACGGTGCGGGGCACGAGGAAGAGGCCGTGAAGGCCTGGATGGAGAAGAACCCGGGCATCGCGGACAAGATGGCTCCGCAGTAGGGCCTCCCGAGGACTTCCCGTAGGTTCCGAAGGACCGGAAAGGGTGGGCACCGCCGTCGGCGGGCCCGCCCTTTCGGCGTTTTCGGACGTTCGTCATCCGGCCGACCTTGCGCAACCGTGTGCGTAATGTGCTGGCAGCCGGAAGGATGGCGAGTCGGGAGGGAGCCGGACATGGACGAGAAGGAAGCACTCCGCGTGGGCGCCGCGGTCCGCCGAAGGCGCAGGACCCTGGGGCTCACGCTGGCCGCGGTCGCCGGCCGCAGTGGTCTGTCCGTGCCGTTCCTCAGCCAGATCGAGAACGAGCGGGCCCGGCCCAGCGCCCGGTCCCTGGACCGGGTCGCCGAAGCCCTGGAGACCACCACGGCACGGCTGCGCGCCGCCGCGGACTCGGCACGCGCCGTCGATGTCGTACGGGCGGCCGAGCACGACGGCGTACGCAGGGTGGTGCGCGGACGCCACCAGCTCAGCGCCCTGGAGTTCACCGGGGAGATCGACCTCGCGCGCGAGTTCCAGCACCGCAACGACGAGCTGATGTACGTGGTGCGGGGCGCCGCCGAGGTGGAGGCCGAGGGGCAGGCGTACCGGCTGGAGCAGGGCGACACCCTCTTTCTGTCCGGCGGGGTGCGGCACCGCTGGCGGGCCACCGTGCCCGGCACCAGACTGCTGGTCGTCGCGGTCGCCGAGCACATCGACGCCACCTACGACCCGCGCCGCTGAGAGGGCCCGTCGTGCGCGTCGTCTCCCTGGTCCCCTCGCTCACCGAGGCCGTCGCCGTCACGGCGCCCGGCCTGCTGGTCGGCGCCACCGACTGGTGCACCCACCCGGCCGGGCTGGCCGCGGCCCGGATCGGCGGCACCAAGAATCCCGATGTTCCGGCCGTCCTCGCGCTCCGGCCCGATCTGGTCGTCGCCAACGAGGAGGAGAACCGCGAGCCCGACCTCGCGGCGCTCCGGGCCGCCGGGACCGAGGTGCTCGTCACGGAGATCCGCACCCTCGACCAGGCCTTCGAGGAACTGGACCGGGTCCTGGTCACCGCCTGCGGGCTGGCCAGGCCGCGCTGGCTGGACGAGGCCGAGGCGGCCTGGGCCGAGCTGCCGCCGCCCCGTGCGCCCCGCCGCGCGATCATCCCGGTCTGGCGCAGGCCCTGGATGGTGCTGGGCCGTGACACCTTCGCCGGGGACCTGCTGGCCCGGCTGGGCGTCGAGAACGTGTACGCCGGCCACGCCGAGCGCTACCCCCGCATCCCGCTCGACGTGCTCGGCGCGGCGGGCGCCGATCTGGTCGTCCTGCCCGACGAGCCGTACCGCTTCACCGCCGACGACGGGCCCGAGGCCTTCCCCGCACTGCCCGCCGCACTCGTCGACGGGCGGTACCTCACGTGGTACGGGCCGTCACTGGTGCGGGCGCCTGCGGTGCTGCGAGCAGCGCTCCGCTGAACAGCCCGCGCAGCGTCCGGACCCCGGCCACCGCCCAGGCCGCCACCAGCAGGACGTACAGCGCGACGGCCAGCCAGGTGTACGCGGTGAGCCCGGTGTGCCGGGCCAGACCGGCGGCGCCGGTGACACACGTACCGATGGGGAAGGTGAAGCCCCACCACGTCATGCCGAAGGTCATGCCGTTGCGTGCCGCCTGCACCACCATCGCGACGGCCAGCGCCAGCCACATCAGCGCGAACCCCATCACCGGCACCCCGTACAGCACGGCGAACACCCCTAGCCCGGAGGCGTACGGTTCCCCGATCGCACCTCGCGCCACATCGGCGAGCTGATTGACCGCGGTCGTCGACTGGCCCAGCGGTCCGAGGACCAGGAACAGGGTGGGGGTCAGCGCGAGCGGCAGCGGCCCCTGGTGGACGAGCCGGGCGAAGATCAGCGGCAGCATCACCAGCGTGGCCAGCAGGCTCAGACCGAACATCGCGTAGCAGGCCAGCAGCATCGCCTCCTGCCACTGCCCGGCCGGCAGCTCGGGCACCAGCAGCGGACCCAGAGCCGCGGAGACCATCGGCGCCACCACAGGAAGCAGCCACACCGGTGACGCGTTGCCGGGCTCGATCCGGTGGCGTACGACCATCAGATACGGGATCGCGACCGCCGCGGCCAGCCCGATCAGCGTGCCCGCCGAGTACAGCACCACGTCCAGGGCGAGCGCCGCCCGGTGCCCGATCAGATCCTGCCCGACCACCATCGTCGAACCGCCGACCGCGAGCAGGGCCATCGACAGACAGCCGTAGAACGGGGCGACGGCCGGGTCGAGCAGATGGCTGCGGGCCTGGTCGCGGTGGGCGATCCAGTGCCCGCTCCGGGCCGCGAGCACCGCGGCGAGCGCGACCACCGCGAGCACCCACACCACCGTGCAGGCGGCCCGCAGCCCCGGCACGTCCACCGGCAGCGCGACGCCCGCGCTCGCGACGATCGAGGTGCCCATCACGGCCGCGTACCAGTTGGGGCCGAGGTATCGCAGGGCGGGCAGCCGCTCGGCGGCCGGAAGCGGGGTCGAGGACCGCTGCGCCTGCCGGGGCTGCCGTGCCTGCTGCGTCTGTCGCGTCTGCTGGGTCTGCGGAAAGGTGGCCATGCCACGATTTTCGCGGCGGGGGCCGGGCCCCACCAGGGAGTCCGTCTCTATGAGGTCATAAGGTGGCTTTATGGCCGGTGAAGCGCATGTCCCCCTCTCCCACCGCATCCCCGACCTCGGAGCGCTGGAACTCCTGCTCGCCGTGGCCCGGCACGGCAGCCTGGGGCGCGCGGCCCGTGACGTCGGTGTCACCCAGCCCGCCGCCAGCAGCCGGATCCGGTCCATGGAACGCCAGCTCGGCCTGGCGCTGCTGGACCGTTCACCGCGCGGCTCCCGGCTCACCGACGCGGGCGCGCTGGTCACCGACTGGGCGCGCCGGATCATCGAGGCGGCGGAGGCGTTCGACGCCGGGGCGCAGGCGCTGCGCGACCGGCGGGACTCCAGGCTGCGGGTCGCCGCCTCCATGACCATCGCCGAATACCTGCTGCCCGGCTGGCTGATAGCGCTGCGCGCCGAACGGCCGGACACGGCGGTCTCGCTGCTGGCCGGAAACTCGGCGGCGGTGGCGGGCCGGCTCCTGGTCGGCGAGGCCGACCTCGGATTCGTGGAAGGCCTCTCTGTGCCGGAAGGGCTCGACGGCACGGTCATCGCCCACGACCGCCTCGTCGTCGTGGTCGCCCCGTCCCATGCCTGGGCCCGCCGCCCGGCGCCCCTCACGCCGCAGGAACTGGCCGCGACCCCGCTGATCCTGCGCGAACACGGCTCCGGCACCCGCCAGGTCCTGGACGCGGCCCTCGCCGTGCACGGCGGCCTCGCCCAGCCGCTGCTCGAACTCTCCTCCACGACCGCGGTGAAGGGGGCGGCGGAGAGCGGCGCCGGGCCGTGCGTCCTGAGCGAACTGGCGCTCGGCGAGGAACTGTCCTCGCGCCGGCTGGTCAAGGTCCCGGTCGCCGGAGTACGCCTGCGGCGCCAGCTGCGCGCGGTCTGGCCCTCGGGCCACCGCCCGACGGGCCCGGCCCGCGACCTGCTGTCACTGACGGGACGGGACACCTGACTCCTGGGCCCGTAAGACCCCTGGGTCCTCACGTCCTGACCCCCCATGCCCCGGCCCCTCGCGCCGCGGCGAAAACGCTGGTGGAAGTGCTGGCGGGCGCCCGCTCCGTGACGAAGAATGCGCGGATGAACGTGATCGCTCCACCCGCCACCGGAGTCCGGCACCACTGGGCCGACCTCCCCGCACCCGTCCGCGACGCCGTCGAGGACATCCTCGGCGGCCGGGTCGTCGAGGCGCGCAGCCAGAGCGGCGGGTTCTCGCCGGGGGTCGCCGCCCGCGTCCGGCTCGCGGACGGCCGGCGCGCCTTCGTCAAGGCGGTGAGCGCCGAGACGAACCCCGGCAGCCCCGACCTGCACCGCGCCGAGGCCCGCCACACCGCGGCGCTCCCGCCCGGCATCCCCGCGCCCCGGCTGCTGGGTTCGTACGACGACGGCACCCGGGTCGCCCTCGTCCTCCAGGACATCGACGGCCGCCAGCCCCGCGTCCCCTGGAACGCCACCGAACTGGACCGGGTCCTGAGGGCGGTCGGCGAACTGGGCGCGGCCCTCACCCCGGCGCCGATCGACGCACCTGCCGCAGCCGACCGCAAGGCCGGGATGTTCAGCGGCTGGCGGACCCTGCTGGCCGACGGGGACACCGGCCGCCTCGCCCCGTGGACGGCGCGCAACCTCGCCCTGCTCGCGGAACTGGAGTCGGGCTGGCCGGAACCGGCCACGGGGGACAGCCTCGCCCACAGCGACCTGCGGGCCGACAACATCCTGCTCACCGACGACCGGGTGGTCTTCGTCGACTGGCCCCACGCGCTGCGCGCCGCTCCCTGGTTCGACCTGCTGACGATGCTGCCGTGCGTGGCGGCGCAGGGCGGCCCCGACCCGGAGGCCGTCTTCACCGCCCACCCGCTGGGCCGGGACGCCGACCCGGCGGGAGTGACGGCGGTACTCGCCGCGCTGACCGGCTACTTCGTGGCGGGATCACTCAAGCCGGCCCCGCCCGGTCTCCCGACGCTACGGGCCTTCCAGGGGGCCCAGGGCGCGGCGGCGCTGCGATGGCTGCGCGGCAGGCTCGGGGACGTCGCTCCCTGAGACGGCCCCCACGGCCGCAATGGTGGACGCGGAGACCTTTAAGCCTGTCGGGGCCGCGGCGGGCGAAGGGCGCCAAGCCCTTCCGACTCAGGTCAAGAACCCGCGCAACAGTGCGGCCGTACCCGCGCAGTGCTCGCGCATGACCGCGCGTGCGGCCTCCCCGTCCCCGTCGAGGACCGCCTCGACGAGGCTGGTGTGCTGGTGCTGCGAATGCTCCAGGTTGCGCACCAGCAGCGGTATGCAGTCCAGCAGGTCGTTCAGGGTGGCCCGGACGGCCGCGTACTGCGTCGTCAGCGACGCGGACCCGGAGAGTTCGGCCAGGGTCAGATGGAGCAGGGTGTCGCGCCTGCGGTAGTCGTGCAGCGGGGCCTCGTGAGTCGCAGTCAGCGCGGCACGCAGCCGGTCCGCGCCCTCGTCGTCGAGCCCCTGCGTGGCGCACAGCTCGGCCGCCCCGGCCTCCAGCACCTCGCGGAAGCGCAGCACGTCCTCGATGTCGACGGAAGCGATCCTCCGGCGCAGCTCGTCCTCGCCGGGGCTGGTGGTGGGCCGCAGCACGAACGTACCGCCGTACCGGCCGCGCCTGCTCTCCACCAGGCCCTGGTCCTGGAGGACCTTCAGCACCTCGCGCAGGGTCACCCGGCTGATCCCCAGCAGCTCGGCGAGATCGCGCTCGGCCGGCAGCCGGCCACCGCCCGGCACCAGCCCGAGCCTGATCACCTGGAGGATCTGCTCCAGTGCCTCCTCGAAGCCGTTCCCCGCCCGGACGGGCCGCAGTACGGGCATCAGGCGGTCGATGTACTCGCTTTCCCCGGCCACGCCCCGTTCCCCTTCCAGGCCGATGGCCGGCCAGTAATGGTTGAACTGCACACCTTAAGCTTCACGGCTTAAGTCTTCGGCTCAATTGGACAGTCCGACAATCGACGGGTCGGTGCCGGTGGCCGAACCCTAAGGTGTGGGGATGAGCAACGCGACACCGCCCGGCTGGTATCCGGACGCCGCGACACCGGGCACCGACCGCTGGTGGGCCGGTACGGCGTGGACCGCGCACACCCGCCCGGCCGCCGCGCCGCAGCCGTTCGGCCCGCCCGAGCCGGTCACCACGCCACGCGGTAACGGCTCCGCCGCATCCGGCCGGAGCAGCACTCACATCGTCGCGCTCGCCGGGGCCGGACTGATCGTCGTGGGCGCCGCGGTCACCGGCGCCGTCCTGCTCGGCAGGGACGACGACGGTACGCGGCCCGGGGCCGGGCCGGGCGTCTCCGCACCCTCGCCCACCGCCGCCACGGCCACCCCGTCGCCCAGCGGTTCACCGGCCGAGGACGACCCGAAGGTCCTCGTCGACCAGCTCAACGGCATCACCCTGCCGATCCCCGACGGCTGGGAGAAGCCCGCCAGGACCGCCGACCAGGTCCTCACCATGCGTACCGTCGACTCCTACGACTGCCCCGGCAGCTCCTCCGACTTCTGCTACCACGCCACGGTCACCAGCCGCGTCGCGAGCGCCACCGGCATCACCTCCGCCGAGAAGCTCGCCGAACAGGACATCGCCACCGCCGCCGACGGCGCCTACGAGAAGAACATCGTCGGCAACCGGATCCACGGCGGCATCACCTCCCACAAGGTTCTCGACTCCGGGTCCGTGAGCGTCGCCGGACGGGCCGGCTACCAGGTGCGCTGGCGGGTCGACACGGCCAAGGGGCCAGGCGGTTACGTGCAGTCGCTCGTCTTCCCGTCACCGACCGGCAGCGAGTCGCTGGTCATCGTGCGGTACGCCTTCGACGCGGGCCTTGACGGACCGCCGCTCCGGCTCATGGACACCATCACCAAGGGGATCCGGCCGATCGGCGACAGCGCGACGAGCGGCGGCGCGGGCAGCTCGATCGAGCACTGAACGGCCGCCCGGCGGCCGTCCGGCTCAGAGGAACGTACGGCCCTCGCCCCGGTACGTCGGCACCGTCGCGGTCACCCGGTCGCCCTCTATCAGCTGCAACTCGTCGAAGCGCTCGCACAGTTCACCGGCCTTCGCGTGCCGGAACCACACCTTGTCGCCGATCAGCAGATCGTCGGCCGGGGCCCCGAGCAACGGGGTCTGCACCTCGCCGGGCCCCTCCTGCGGGTCGTAGCGCAGCCCCTCCGGCAGATACGGGACGGGCAGCCGGTCCGGGCCCGCCGGGCCGGACGCCGGATAGCCGCCGCCGAGGACCGTCACCACCCCCACACCGGGCCGGCGCACCACGGGCTGGGCGAACAGAGCCGCCGGACGGGCCGTGAACGACGTGTAGTTGTCGAACAGCCTCGGCACGTAGAGCCCGGAACCGGCCGCGATCTCGGTCACCGCACGCTCGGCCGCGGTGTGCTGCACACTGCCCGTGCCGCCGCCGTTCACGAACTCCAGGTCCGGTGCCACCGCTCGCACCGCTCGCACCACCTCGGCCCGCCGGACGGCCAGCTCCCTGCGGCCCGCGGCCTGCATCAGCCGGACCGCCCGGGAGCGCAGCGGCTTGCCCGCGACGGAGTCCCCGACCCCGGCGATATGGCCCTCGTACGCCATCAGGCCCACCAGCCGGAATCCCGGCCGCCGCGCCACCGAGCGTGCCAGCTCCGCCAGTTGGGCGGGGGAGCGCAGCGGCGAACGCCGGGCGCCGACCCTGACCCGGCCGCCGAGCAGCTGGAGCGAGGTGTCCAGCTCCAGGCAGACCCGGATCTCCTCGCTCCCGCCCGCCCGCGCCGCGTCGATCAGCTCCAGCTGCGCGTGGTCGTCGACCATCAGCGTCACCGCGGCGGCCAGCTTCGGATCGGCGGCCAGCTCGGCGATGGCAGCCCGGTCGGCCGAAGGATAGGCCAGCAGCACGTCCTCGAACCCGGCCCGCGCCAGCCACAGCGACTCCGCCAGTGTGAACGACATGATCCCGGCGAAACCGGGCCGCGCGAGCACCCGCTCCAGCAGGGTCCGGCAGCGAACCGACTTGCTCGCCACGCGGATCGGCTTCCCGGCCGCCCGGCGGACGAGATCCTCGGCATTGGCGTCGAACGCGTCGAGATCGACTATGGCGATCGGGGCGTCCAGATGGGCGGTGGCCCGGTTGTAACGGGTCCGGTCAGCGGCACGGGCAGTCATGGCCGCAGCTTGCCAGACGTCCGTACCGCTGGGTAGGGGGATGAACTGCGCAGATCGTCCCGGGCGGGGAACCGCCCGCTCCCGCCGGGGCCGTCCCACCCCGTAGAGTGACGGCACGCGGCAATCAACGGGCCTGCCTGTGAAGTCGAACCGCGCGCGGTACGGAACGGAACCAGGGGGGGCGGATGAGTACCGAGGCGCAGCGCGCTCCTGTCCCGCCCCGCCCCACGACTCCGCCACCGACGCCCCCGGCGCAGGGACCCGCGACGACCTCCACGGGCGCGCCGGTCCCGACGAGCCGGAGCACAACTGAGCCCGCGGCCGCCGTCCCGCCCGTGGAGACGACGGCCCGGCTGAGGCCGGTGCCGCCGGCCCCCGCGCCCGACGTGCCCGCGACCGTCCCGCCCGTCGCGGCCCCTCCCGCCACCGCTCCGCCGCGCCCCGAGCAGCCGCCCACCGCGACCCGTCGGCGGCCCGTCGGTGCCGTGGACCTCACTCCGCGCCCGGGAGCGGTTCCGTCACCGGGCGGCCCGGCCCCCGCCTTCCCGCACGCCTATCGACAGCCGCAGCCGTACCGCGTTCCCCCTCCCGAGACACCCGCCGAGACCACCACCCGGCTGCGCCCGATCCGTACCCGGCACCCCGCCAGGACCGCGGCCGCGGCGGCCTGCGTGGTGCTCGGGCTCGGACTGATCGGCGGCGCGGCCACCGGCGCCTGGCTCACCAGCGACTCCTCGGCCGACGCCGCCGCCCACAGCGCCTACACCGTGGGCCGCTCCGCCTGGCACAACGTCCCCGTGGACACCCTCTTCCCCCGCACCCTGACCGGTGACGGAGCGGGCCCCGGCGGCGCCGACCGGGTCTGGACCCGGATCGCCGTCGCCCCGGACAGCGGCTGCCGCCAGGCCCTGGACCCGCTGCTGGCCCGGACTCTCGGCCCGGTCGGCTGCGCGCGTATGCTCCGTGCCACCTACACCGACGCCACCGCCAGCAGCGTGACCACGGTCGGGGTGGTCTTCACCGAGGGCGACGAAGCGGCGATGAAGGCGCTGAGCGCCCGCTTCGCCGACCAGCATCTCGGCCGGCGCACGGACCTGATGCCCCGCACCTACCCCGTCAAGGGCACCGTCGCCGCCGGATTCGGCGACCGGCAGCGCGCCAGCTGGACCGTCCACGTACTGACCGAGGTGCCCGTCGTCGTGTTCTCCGTGTCCGGCTTCGCCGACGGGCGCACCGTCGCCGACCCGCAGCCCGTCGACAGCGCCATGGCCGCGGACGCCACGATGGCCGCCGCCCAGGCCGGGCTCGGCCACGAGGCCAAGGGCGTCGCCGACCGGATCGAGCGTGGTCTGCGCAGGACCGTCACCGACCTCACGGAGAAACCGGAATGAGCCGCCGCACCCGCCGCCACCGCGCCCTGGGCGCGGTCTGCGCCGCCACCGCGTTCGCGCTCCTGCCCGCCGTGCCGGCCAGGGCCGATGCCATCAGGGACCAGCAGTGGGGTCTCCAGGCGCTCCACACCGACCAGGCGTGGCGGACCACGAAAGGCAAGGGAATCACCGTCGCCGTCGTCGACACCGGGGTCGACGGCAACCTGCCCGATCTGTCCGGCCAAGTACTGCCCGGCAAGGACATGATCGGCTTCGGCGCGGGCCGAGGTGACCGCTCCTGGGCCCGCCACGGCACCGCGATGGCAGGCATCATCGCAGGTCACGGCCATGGGACGGGGCGCAGCGACGGCGTGCTCGGCATCGCGCCCGAGGTGAAGATCCTCCCGGTCCGGGTGATCCTCGAAGCCTCCGACCCGGCCCGCGCCAAGGCCCGGAAGTCACGCGGCACGGCCCTCGCCGACGGCATCCGCTGGGCCGCCGACCACGGCGCCGACGTCATCAACCTCTCGCTCGGCGACGACAGCAAGTCCGCGCACCCCGACCCGGGCGAGGACGCCGCCATCCAGTACGCGCTGAAGAAGGGGGCCGTCGTCGTGGCCTCCGCGGGCAACGGCGGCGAGAAGGGCGACCACATCTCGTACCCCGCCGCCTACCCCGGCGTGATCGCGGTCGCCGCCGTCGACCGGTACGGCACCCACGCCGCGTTCTCCACCCGCCGCTGGTACGCCACCGTCAGCGCACCAGGCGTCGACATCGTCGTCGCCGCGCCCGACGGGCAGTACTACGTGGAGTGGGGGACCTCGGCCGCCTCCGCGTTCGTCTCCGGCGCCGTCGCGCTGGTCCGCGCCGCGCACCCGGGGCTGACGCCCGCCCAGATCAAGAAGCTCCTCGCGGACACGGCCCGCAGCGCCCCGGCGTCCGGCCGGGACGACGCCCGGGGGTACGGCATCGTCGACCCCGCCGCGGCGATCGAGGCCGGCGCCGCGGTCCGCCCCACCGGACTGCACGCCGAATCCACCGAGACCGGTTACCGGAAGCGATACTTCGGCTCCGGTCCCACCCCCGAGCAGCACGAGAACGGCGCCGCGGGCTGGCTCGCGGCGGGCGCGGGCGGTCTGGGAGCAGTCCTGCTGGCCCTGGCCGTGGTGCTCTGGCGCGGCAGGGGCCGGGGCTTCGTCACCGTACGGGGCTGAGCGCCCCGCACCCGTGCCCGTACGGACGGGGCGGCGGTACGGACCTGTCGGCAGGGGGGCACGGCCCAGGGACTAGGCTCGCCCCGTGGCGCAGAAGAACATTCCGGACCCCGGATACTCCGACGACGACGGCACGGCCGACCCGGCACTGGCAGCGGCCCTGGCGGCCTGGGCCGAGGACCGCAAGGCCGTCGGCCCGGTACTCGAAGCCCTCAAGGGCGCCCGGCTCCTCGTCCCGGTCGTCGCCGTGCTGGGGCAAGTGGAAGAAGACGAGAACGGGCTGCGTCGCGAGAAGACCAGCGACATGGCCGTCCCCACCCTCCAGGCCGGGGACCGGCGGGCCCTGCCCGCCTTCACCTCGACCGACACGCTGGCCCGCTGGGATCCGCAGGCACGCCCCGTCGCCGTACCCCTGCACCAGGCGCTGCAGGCCGCCGCGCACGAGAAGGCGGACACGGTCGTCCTCGATCTCGCCGGCCCGGTCGCGTTCGAGCTGACCGGCTCCGCGCTGCTCGCCCTCGCCGAGGGCCGCACCAGCGCCGACCCGCTCGACGACCCCGCCGTCACCTCGGCGGTGCGCGACGCGGTCGCCGGCGAGCCCTCGGTGCTCCGCGCCCACCTCGGGCCCGGCCGGGCCGACGGCACCCTCGCCCTGGTCCTCGCGCCCGGCACCGACCCCGCCGAAGCGGCCCGCCGGGTCGCGGAAGTGCTGGCGGCCGACGAGGTCCTGCGCGCCCGCCTGGTGCGTGGCCTGGACCTGGCGCTGCTGCCGGCCGACGCCGTCGCACCGGGCGAGCCGCTCTTCACGCGCTGACCGCGCCGCAACGCGATCGAGTCCCCTGCCCACCCGGGCAGGGGACTCGATCGCGTCGAAGGAGCAGAAACGGGGAGGGGCTCAGCCGAAGACGGGGCCGGTGTACTTCTCGCCGGGGCCCTGACCGGGCTCGTCCGGCACGAGCGACGCCTCGCGGAACGCGAGCTGCAGCGACTTCAGGCCGTCCCGCAGCGGGGCCGCGTGGAAGGAGCTGATCTCGGTGGTGCTGGCGTCCAGCAGCCCGGCCAGCGCGTGCACCAGCTTGCGGGCCTCGTCGAGGTCCTTGTGCTCGTCGCCGTCCTCGGTCAGCCCGAGCTTCACGGCGGCGGCGCTCATCAGATTGACCGCGACCGTCACGATCACCTCGACCGCTGGCACCTCCGCGATGTCGCGGGTCATGTCGTCGAAGCCGGGGGAATCACTGGTGGGGGTCGCGTCACTCATGCGCCATACGATAGGCCCACGCAGCTGCCGCCCCGTCCGCGGGAGCACCGGGCGAGAGCCGGTTAGCGTCCGCCCGGGGGAGCTGCTAACCTTGTGTAACGACCGGCTGGGCAGCTATGTGCCCGGCCCACAAGTGGAGGCTCCGATCTCCCACCTGACCGTCCTTCGGGACGGCGGGTCATCCGGTCAGGCGGTGACCATCGTTCCGTACGGACGATGGGGCCGCCCGATGCGCCCCGCGGTTGACCGCGGTGGTTCCGGTTGTTCCAGGAGCCCCGCCTGTGTCCCGTCCGGGGCATTTTTATTGCACTGGTGCGGTTGGTCTCACGAAACAGACGTTACGTGGCTGTCCGCCAGGCGGCCGCGTGGTGCTACCGAGGAGGATCCATCAGCGCCGAGCCCCGCATCAACGACCGGATTCGCGTTCCCGAGGTGCGACTTGTCGGTCCCAGCGGCGAGCAGGTCGGGATTGTTCCGCTTGCCAAGGCCCTGGAACTCGCACAGGAGTACGACCTCGACCTGGTCGAGGTGGCGGCGACCGCCCGTCCGCCCGTGTGCAAGCTCATGGACTACGGGAAGTTCAAGTACGAGTCGGCCATGAAGGCCCGTGAGGCGCGCAAGAACCAGGCGCACACGGTCATCAAGGAGATGAAGCTCCGGCCGAAGATCGACCCGCACGACTATGACACCAAGAAGGGTCACGTCGTCCGGTTCCTCAAGCAGGGCGACAAGGTCAAGATCACGATCATGTTCCGTGGTCGTGAGCAGTCCCGCCCCGAGCTGGGCTTCCGACTGCTCCAGCGTCTGGCTTCGGACGTGGAGGAACTCGGCTTCATCGAGTCCAACCCGAAGCAGGACGGCCGGAACATGATCATGGTTCTGGGCCCGCACAAGAAGAAGACCGAAGCCATGGCCGAGGCCCGCGAGGCCCAGGCCGCCCGCAAGGCGGGGCGTCAGGGTTCCACCCCCGACGCCGAGGCCGCGGGTGAGGCTGCCGAAGCGCAGCCCGAGGCTCCGGCCGACACACCTTCCGAGGCCTGACCTCAGGGGGCCGCCATCCAGGCGGCCCCGGGTCTCCCCGGAATTCCCACCAAGATCTGACGCCCCTGCTGCCCGGTGCCCGCACCGCGAGGGGCGCCACTGACGAGGAGAGAACGGCGCGATGCCGAAGAACAAGACGCACAGCGGTGCCAGCAAGCGCTTCAAGATCACCGGCTCCGGCAAGGTGCTCCGTGAGCGCGCAGGCAAGCGCCACCTTCTTGAGCACAAGTCGTCCAAGAAGACCCGCTCGCTGACCGGCACGGTCGTAGTGGCTCCGTCCGACGCCAAGAAGATCAAGAAGCTTCTCGGCAAGTGAGTCCGCGGCCCGCGGCGAATCCGCGGGCGGCGCATTCGAGACCGGGACCAATTCGTTTCCGGGCTGGGTGAGTCGACACCACGAACACCAGCCCCGCTACAAGGAGTTAAAAAGTGGCACGCGTCAAGCGGGCAGTAAACGCTCACAAGAAGCGCCGGGCAATCCTCGAGCAGGCCAGCGGCTACCGCGGTCAGCGCTCCCGCCTGTACCGCAAGGCGAAGGAGCAGGTCACCCACTCCCTCGTCTACAACTACAACGACCGCAAGAAGCGCAAGGGCGACTTCCGTCAGCTGTGGATCCAGCGCATCAACGCCGCTGCCCGCCAGAACGGCATGACGTACAACCGCCTCATCCAGGGTCTGAAGGCCGCCAACATCGAGGTGGACCGCAAGATCCTGGCCGAGCTCGCGGTCAACGACAGCAACGCGTTCGCCGCCCTCGTCGAGGTTGCCCAGAAGGCCCTCCCGAGCGACGTCAACGCCCCGAAGGCCGCCTGATCCAGGTCGCACTGTCTTCCGTTCCGGACCCGCAGGCGCATGCCGTCTGCGGGTCCGGTGCGTTGCACGACGCATTCCGTACGTCCGCCACCTCCGTACGCAGAGAGGCTCGCCGCCGACCATGGGCACCCCCGAACTGATCTCCCCGCGATCGCCGCGCGTCACCGCCGCCCGGCGGCTGGCCAAGCGCAACTTCCGCGGCAAGGAGCGCAGGTTCATCGCCGAGGGGCCGCAGGCCGTGCGCGAGGCCGCCGAGCACCGCGGCAGCGACGGCGAGCCGACCCTGATCGAGCTGTTCGCCACCGTCGAGGCGGCCGAGCGGTACGCCGACATCGTCTCCGCCGCCCACGCGGCCGGCGCCCGGGTGCACCTCGCCGACGGCGACGTGCTCGCCGACGTCTCGCAGACCGTCACCCCGCAGGGCCTGATCGGCGTCTGCCGCTTCCTCGATTCCCCGTTCGACGCGATCCTCGCCGCGAAGCCGAAACTGGTCGCCGTCCTCGCCCACGTACGCGACCCCGGGAACGCCGGGACGGTGCTGCGCTGCGCCGACGCGGCGGGCGCCGACGCCGTCGTGCTCACCGACGCCTCGGTGGACCTGTACAACCCCAAGTCCGTCCGGGCCTCGGTCGGTTCGCTCTTCCATCTGCCGGTCGCCGTCGGCGTCCCGGTCGAGCAGGCCGTGCAGGGGCTGCGGGCGGCGGGCGTACGGATCCTCGCCGCCGACGGCGCGGGCGACGACGACCTGGACGACGAGCTCGACGCGGGCACCATGGGCGGGCCGACCGCCTGGGTCTTCGGCAACGAGGCCTGGGGCCTGCCGGAGGAGACCCGGGCCCTGGCCGACGCGGTCGTGCGGGTGCCCATCCACGGCAAGGCGGAGAGCCTCAACCTGGCGACGGCGGCGGCCGTGTGCCTGTACGCCTCCGCGAGGGCCCAGCGCCCGCGGTGACAACGCAGGGTGTCGCCGCGTCACCGACGACTAGTAGGGTGGCGAACTCGGGGGCCCACTGCACCGGTTCGAGAGGTGGGGTACGGGATATGGCTGTCGGCATGAGCACGCCGCGCGAGACACATGCCGCCGTCGTGCGCGCCGAATCCGCCGACGCGGCGGACGACGCGGCCGAGAGCCTTGAGCCCCCGGCCGTCGGCCCGGGGATCGATCCCGACGACCTGCCCGACGGCCTGGTCGTCGCCGACGGGACCGGCCGGATCATCTGCTTCAACGCCGCGGCCGCCCGGATCACCGCGATGCCCCGCGCCGCCGCCCTCGGCCGCTCTCTGGAGCACGTACTGCCGCTGGAGGACCTCAAGGGCCGCCGCTGGTGGGCCCTGACCGACCCGTACGGGGGCCTCGCCACCCGGGTCGGCCAGCCCGAACGGAATCTGCTGCTGCCCGGCGGCCGGGAGGTCCTGGTCTCCGCCCGCTACGTGCGCGAGCACCCGACCGGACCGGTGCGCCGGGTGGTGGTCTCGCTGCGCGGCACCGAGGCCCGCCGCCGCAACGAACGCAGCCACGCCGAGCTGATCGCCACGGTCGCCCATGAGCTGCGCTCCCCGCTGACCTCGGTCAAGGGCTTCACCGCGACCCTCCTCGCCAAGTGGGAGCGGTTCACCGACGACCAGAAGCGGCTGATGCTGGAGACGGTCGACGCCGACGCGGGCCGCGTCACCCGGCTCATCGCCGAACTGCTCGACATCTCCCGGATCGACTCCGGACGCCTGGAGCTGCGGCGCCAGCCGGTGGACCTCTCCCTCGCCGTCGAACGCCACGTCCAGGCCCTCACCGCGACCGGCCAGAACCCCGACCGCTTCCTCGTCCGCACCTGCCAGCCGCTGCCCGCGGTCTGGGCCGACCCGGACAAGGTCGACCAGGTGCTCGGCAACCTGCTGGAAAACGCGGTGCGCCACGGCGAGGGAACCGTCAGCATTGAAGTCGCACCCGCACCCGCGAAGAGCGACGAGAAGGGAACGGCGGTCACCGTGAGCGACGAAGGCCCCGGCATCCCCGAGGAGTCGATGGGCCGTGTCTTCACCCGCTTCTGGCGGGGGAGCAAGCGCGGCGGCACGGGCCTGGGCCTCTACATCGTCAAGGGCATCGTCGAGGCGCACGGCGGCACGATCACGGTCGGCCGCGGCCCCGGCGGCGGCGCGGAATTCCGATTTATCCTGCCCGTGAGCACGCCGGCCTACCTGGTCTGAGCGGGCCCACGGGCCTCCCACACATCCTGTGGCCCGTAGACTCGACCTTTGGCACCTTTGCGTCCTCCAGTCGTCGATCGGGGCCATGGGGGTCCGGGGCCTTTCCCCGGTAAGCGCAGTATCAGCCAATCGGAAGCACGGGAAGAGATGTCGGCACCGAACAAGTCGTACGACCCAGTCGAGGTCGAGGCACTGAAACCGGAAGAGATCGAGCGCATGCGGGACGAGGCGTTCGCCGCCTTCGCCGCCGCCGGTGACCTCGACGCGCTCGCCCAGGCGAAGACCGCGCACACCGGGGGTACCTCCCCGCTGTCGCTCGCCAACCGCGAGATCGGCGCACTGCCGCCGCAGGCCAAGGCCGAGGCGGGCAAGCGCGTGGGCCAGGCCCGCGGCGCCGTCTCCAAGGCCCTCGCCGCCCGTCAGGCGGAGCTGGAGGCCGAGCGGGACGCCCGCGTGCTGGTCGAGGAGGCGGTGGACGTCACGCTGCCCTACGACCGCACCCCGGCCGGCGCCCGCCACCCGCTGACGACCATCATGGAGCGCGTCGCGGACGTCTTCGTGGCCATGGGCTACGAGGTCGCCGAGGGCCCCGAGGTCGAGGCGGAGTGGTTCAACTTCGACGCCCTGAACTTCGTGCCCGACCACCCGGCCCGGCAGATGCAGGACACCTTCTTCGTCCAGGGCCCCGACGGCGCCAGGAACGACGAGTCCGGGGTCGTGCTGCGAACCCACACCTCGCCGGTCCAGGCCCGCTCCCTGCTCGACCGGGAACCGCCGGTCTACGTCGTCTGCCCCGGCCGCGTCTACCGCACCGACGAGCTCGACGCGACGCACACCCCGGTCTTCCACCAGATCGAGCTGCTGGCCGTCGACGAGGGCCTCACCATGGCCGACCTCAAGGGCACCCTCGACCACATGGTCCAGGCGCTCTTCGGCCCGGACATGAAGACCCGGCTGCGGCCCAACTTCTTCCCGTTCACCGAGCCGTCCGCCGAGATGGACATGGTCTGCTTCGTCTGCCGCGGCGCGTCCGTCGGCAACCCTGACCGCCCCTGCCGCACCTGCGGCAGCGAGGGCTGGATCGAGCTCGGCGGCTGCGGCATGGTCAACCCCAAGGTGCTCATCGCCTGCGGCGTCGACCCCCAGAAGTACAGCGGATTCGCCTTCGGGTTCGGCATCGAACGGATGCTGATGTTCCGCCACAACGTAGAAGACATGCGAGACATGGTCGAGGGTGACGTCCGGTTCACCCGGCCGTTCGGGATGGAGATCTGATGCGCGTCCCGCTTTCCTGGCTGCGGGAGTACGTCGACCTGCCGGCGACGGAGACCGGCCGTGACGTACAGGCCAAGCTCGTCGCCGTGGGTCTGGAGGTCGAGACCGTCGAGCAGATCGGCGCCGGCCTCAAGGGCCCGCTGGTCGTCGGACAGGTACTGACCATCGAGGAGCTGGAGGGCTTCAAGAAGCCCATCCGCTTCTGCACGGTCGACGTCGGCAGCGCCAACGGCACCGGCGAGCCGCAGGAGATCGTCTGCGGCGCCCGTAACTTCTCCGTCGGCGACAAGGTCGTCGTGGTCCTCCCGGGCGCCGTGCTGCCCGGTGACTTCGCGATCGCCGCCCGCAAGACGTATGGCAAGACCTCGCACGGCATGATCTGCTCCACCGACGAGCTCGGCATGGGCGACGACGGCACACACGGCATCATCGTGCTGCCGCCGGAGCACGAGGTGGGCACCGACGCGATCGAGCTGCTCCAGCTCGTCGACGAGGTCCTGGACATCGCCGTCACGCCGGACCGCGGCTACTGCCTCTCCATGCGCGGCGTCGCCCGCGAGACCGCCATCGCGTACGGGCTGCCGCTGCGCGACCCGGCGCTGCTGGACGTGCCCGCGCCGAACGCGTACGGCTACCCGGTCAAGGTCGCCGACCCGATCGGCTGCGACAAGTTCACCGCGCGCACCGTGGTCGGCCTCCAGCCCGAGGCCCGCTCCCCGATCTGGCTGCAGCGCCGCCTGCAGAAGGCCGGGATGCGTCCGATCTCGCTCGCCGTCGACATCACCAACTACGTGATGCTGGAACTCGGCCAGCCGCTGCACGCCTACGACCGCACCCGCGTCGACGGGCCGATCGGGGTGCGCCGCGCCCAGCAGGGCGAGAAGCTCACCACCCTCGACGGCACGGTCCGCGTCCTGGACGCCGAGGACCTGGTCATCACGGACAACCGCGGGCCGATCGGCCTCGCGGGCGTCATGGGCGGTGCCAACACCGAGATCGCGGACGTCGACGGCGAGCACCACAGCGCCGAGGTCGTCATCGAGGCCGCGCACTTCGACGCGATCTCGATCGCCCGGACCGCGCGCCGCCACAAGCTGTCCTCCGAGGCGTCCAAGCGCTTCGAGCGCGGATCCGACCCGCAGGCCGCCGCGGCCGCCGCACAGCGCACCGTCGACCTGCTGGTGCTGCTCGCCGGCGGCACCGCCGAGGCCGGGGTCACCGAGATCAGCGCACCCTCGGCGCCCCGCACCATCGCGATGCCCGCGAATCACCCCGACAAGGTGGCCGGTGTCGAGTACGGCCGCGAGACCGTCGTGCGCCGCCTCCAGGAGGTCGGCTGCGACGTCTACGGGCAGGACGAGCTGATCGTCACCGTGCCGTCGTGGCGCCCCGACCTCAGCGAGCCGAACGACCTCGCCGAAGAGGTCATCCGCCTGGAGGGCTACGAGAACCTCCCGTCCACCCTCCCGACCCCGCCGTCCGGCCGCGGGCTCACCGACCGCCAGCGGCTGTACCGCAGGGTCGGCCGGGCGCTCGCCGGAGCCGGCTACGTCGAGGCGCTGAACTACCCGTTCATCGGTGAGGCGGCGCTCGACCAGCTCGGGCTCGACGCCGAGGACGCCCGCCGGCGCACCGTCAAGCTCGTCAACCCGCTCTCCGACGAGGAGCCGGCGCTGCGCACCACGCTGCTGCCGGGCCTGCTCGGCGCACTGCGGCGCAACGACGGCCGCGGCAGCCACGACCTCGCGCTCTTCGAGACCGGCCTGGTCTTCCGGCCCACCGGCACGGAGACCAAGGCAGTCCGGCTGCCCGTCGACCACCGTCCCACCGCCGAGGAGATCGCCGGGCTCGACGCCTCGCTGCCGCGTCAGCCGCGCCGCGCCGCGGTCGTCCTCGCGGGCGCCCGTGAGCAGGCCGGCTGGTGGGGCAAGGGCCGCCCGGCCGACTGGGCGGACGCCATCGAGGCCGCCCGCACCATCGCCCACGAGGCCGGTGTCGAGGTGACCGTGCGCAGTGACCGGCACGCGCCGTGGCACCCGGGCCGCTGCGCCGCGCTGTACGTCACGGTGAACGGTGAGGAGACCCTGTTCGGTCACGCCGGTGAGCTGCACCCGAGGGTCGTCAAGGACCTCCACCTGCCCGAGCGGACCTGCGCCATGGAGGTCGAGCTCGACGTCCTGGAGCAGGCCGTCGACGGCGTGCTCCAGGCACCGCGGATCTCCACCTTCCCGGTGGCGACCCAGGACGTCGCGCTGATCGTCGCGGAGAACGTCCCGGCCGCCGACGTGGAGCGGGCGCTGCACGAGGGCGCGGGCGAACTACTCGAATCGGTGCGGCTGTTCGACGTCTTCACCGGTGAGCAGATCGGTGCGGGCCGCAAGTCGCTCGCGTACGCGCTGCGCTTCCGCGCGGCGGACCGCACGCTGACCGTGGACGAGGCCTCGGCCGCGCGCGACGCGGCGGTGGCCCTGGCCGCCGAGCGGACGGGCGCGGTGCTGCGCGGCGCGTAGCGTTTCCGCGCACAGACGGCGAGGAGGGGCACATCCGGTGACCGGATGTGCCCCTCCTGCCGTGCTCGCCGAACGGCGTGGACCGCACGCGGGCCCCGGCACGGCCCGGGGGAACCCGGCTCCGAGCCGATCCCGCAGCCACCCTCCGATCCGTGGGCAGTGGGCCGTGCGGTCCGGCGCCGTCCGCGCTGCCACGGAGTGTCGGGCAGGTCGGCAGGGCGGACGGCGCGGTTGCGGGTCGTCGTACTGTACGAGGGGGAGCAGACGACCCGTCCGCCTCTTGCGAGACGACTGATTCAACCCATCCGCGCACCGGCGCAACAGGGTGCGCAGCGGGACGGTTCGGGCATTGCGTTCACACCCCGTGTGAATCGTGCTCCACTGGTGCGACACGCCTCGGCGTGCCGAACCACCGGAGGGGCACATGGGGGCAACGGAGCCCAACATTCTGCTGGCTGCCCTGATCGAGGAGGCGGGCGTCTCCCGGGCGGGTCTCGCCGCGCACATCAACCGGGCCGGCCGCCCGAGCGGACTGTGCCTGCGCTACGAACACACCGCGGTGGCCCGCTGGCTGAAGGGTCAGCGCCCGCGCGGCCGGGTGCCCGACCTGATCTGCGAAGTGCTCGGCGAGCGGCTGAGCAGGCCCGTCTTGCTGGACGACATCGGCATGGCGGCCCCGGGGACCGGCTCGCCCGTGCCCGGCTCCCCGCTCACCGGCTTCGTCGAGCGGGCCACCGCGCTGTGGCGCTGCGACGAGGCGCAGCGCGCGCAGGCCCTCGACCCCGCCGCCGTCACGGGCACCACGGCGGTGATGCCGGTCTGGGAGTGGGAGAACCCGCCGGAGGACACCGACGTCTCGCGCGAGGGGCCGACCCGGGTCTCCATGGCCGACATAGAGACCCTGCGTGCGGCCCGCACCCACTACGAACTGATGTACCGCCGGGCAGGCGGAATCGCGACCCGTTCCCGCATCGTCGGCTTCCTCAACGCCGAGACCGCCCCGCTGCTGCGCGGCGGCTACAGCGACGCGATGGGCCGCCGGCTGTACCGGGCGGCGGGCGGCCTGGTGGCGGTCGCGGGGATCTGCGCGTACGACTCGGACGCGCACGGGCTCGCCCAGCGCTACTTCCACCAGGCGCTGCGGCTGGCCAAGGCGAGCGGGGACCGGGGGCTCGGCGGCTATGTGATCGCCCTGCTGGTCAACCAGTCGCTCCACCTCGCCGACTACCGGCAGTCCGTGGCCTTCGCGCAGGCGGCGCTGCGGGCCGCCACCGGGCACATCAGCCCGGCGCTCGCCGCCGACCTGTACGCGATGCAGGCCAAGGCGTACGCCCGGCTCGGCGACGCGAGCGGGGCCCGGGAGTGCATCCGGCGGGCCGAGTCGGAGGCCGGGCGCATCCGGCCGGGCCAGGAACCGGACGAGACGGGGTACGTCCAGCCGGGCCTGGTCGATGTGCAGGTGGCCGAGGCGCTGCTCGGCATCGGCGATCTGCCGGCCGCCCGGGAGCACGCGGCCGAGGCGGTGCGGATCCCGGCGCACGACCGGGGGCGGGTGCACCGGCTGGCCATGCTGACCCATATCGAGCTGCGCCAGAGCGAGGCGGACCGGGCGGCGGCCACCGCCGTGGAGATGGCGGAGCAGGCCGCGGGCATGGAGTCGCGGCGGCTGCGCGACCGGCTGCGCGCCGTGCGCGAGACCTGGTCGCGAGCGGCTGCGCCGACGCGGGGCGGGCCGCCGAACTGATCGAGGGGGCGTTGCGCGTACCGCTGTGAGCGCGGTGGTTCGGCTCGTACTTCGCGGAGACCGGTACGTTCCGTTCCGATGCCGTTCCTGCTGCGATGTTGCCACCTACTTGCCAAAAGGTGGCAGAACCGTGCAATGGACGAACCTGAACGAACAAACCGTGTATGAAGATCGCTGGTTCCGGGTCGATCCGGCAGACGAGGTCGTCCCTGACGGCAGCCATCTCGACCACATCGCGGCGGCCGCCGCCCGCAGGATGGAGGAGGAGACCGGCTGGCGCCCCGGGCCGCTGCGCCCGCTGCTGACCGTGGAACCGTCGAAAACGGCCTCACCGACGCCCGGCACCACCTCTACTGGTCCGAGAAGGCCTGCTGGACCGGCCCGCCCAGCGACGCCTTCGAGTCCTCGCGCCGCGAGTGGATACAGCTGGTGCCCGACATGATCGCCCGAGGCGACATCCCGGCCGCCGGTTACGGCTGGGGTGAGGCGCCGCACGGAGGCGCGGCCACGCACAACCGCGTACGCGGCCGGCCGGGGATCGCCCGGACCGGCCCCGTACGGGCACGACGAAGGATCAGGAGTACGGGTAGAAGCCGGAGCCCGTCTTGCGGCCGAGCCTGCCCGCGTCCACCATGCGCTGGAGCAGCGGAGGAGCGGCGTACAGCGGCTCCTTGAACTCGGCGTACATCGAGTCGGCGACCGAGGCCACCGTGTCGAGACCGATCAGATCGGCGAGCTTGAGCGGGCCCATGGGGTGGGCGCAGCCGAGCTCCATGCCGTTGTCGATGTCCTCACGGCTGGCGATCCCCGACTCGAACATCCGGATCGCGGAGAGCAGGTACGGGATCAGCAGCGCGTTGACCACGAAGCCGGAGCGGTCCTGGGCGCGGATCGGGTGCTTGCCGAGCACGTCCTGCACCAGGGCCTCGGAGCGCTTCACCGTCTCGTCGGACGTGGTCAGCGCCGGGATCAGCTCGACGAGCTTCTGCACCGGGGCCGGGTTGAAGAAGTGGATGCCGATGACCTGGTCCGGGCGGGAGGTCGCCACGGCCAGCTTCACCAGCGGGATGGAGGAGGTGTTCGAGGCGAGGATCGCGTCCTGCCGGGTCACCACCTGGTCGAGCACCTGGAAGATCTCGGTCTTGACCTGCTCGTTCTCCACGACGGCCTCGATGACGAGGTCGCGGTCGGCGAACTCGCCGAGGTCCGTGGTGAAGCTCAGCCGGGCGAGCGTCTCGTCGCGCTCCTCGGCTGTGATCTTGCCGCGCTCGGCGGCCTTCGAGAGGGAGTTGTGCAGCCGGGTGCGGCCGATCTCCAACGCCTCTCCGGTGGTCTCGGCCACCATGACCTCAAGACCGCTGCGCGCGCACACCTCCGCGATACCCGCGCCCATCTGGCCACAGCCCACCACTCCGACGCGTGCAATGTCGGCCATAGAGTCCGTCACCTCGTGCCTTTCGCTGTTCTGCGTGTCGCAGGTTCCCGTCTGATTCCGGTGCCCGCCCCGACGCCACGACGTTACTCCGCGGCCTACGGGTCATCGTGGGCCGGGGCGGGCATGCTCTGCGTTACGCCTGATTACAGGGGCGACAGACGATGGCGACGATGACAGAGAGACGGCAGGTGCAGCTTTATGCGGCAAATGGCCCGAAGAAGCTTTGTTGCGGGGGCGGCCGGGGTGGTTGCGGGGATGGTGAGCACCGTCCCCATGGCCGGTGACGCCTTCGCGGATCCGCCCCGGCGGACCGGAGCGCCGGAGCGCTACGGCCGCGGGCATGCCGCCCGGCGCGAGCTGCGCGGCATGTGGGTCGCCACCGTCGCCAATCTCGACTGGCCCTCGAAGCCCGGCCTGACGGCGGCCGCGCAGCAGGCCGAACTGACCGCGTACCTGGACGAGGCCGTCGAGCGGCGGCTGAACACCGTCATCCTCCAGGTCCGGCCGACCGCCGACGCGCTGTGGCCCTCGCCGTACGAGCCGTGGGCCCAGTACCTCACCGGCGTCCAGGGCAAGGACCCCGGCTGGGACCCGCTGGGCACCGCCGTCCGCGAGGCGCACAGCCGAGGCCTGGAACTGCACGCCTGGTTCAACCCGTACCGGGTCGCCAACCACACCGACCCGTCCCGGCTGGCTGCCAACCACCCGGCCCGGCTGCACCCCGACTGGGTCCTGCCCTACGGCGGGAAGCTCTACTACAACCCGGGGATTCCGGAGGTCCGCCGCTTCGTCCAGGACGCGATGCTCGACGCGGTCCGCCGCTACGACATCGACGCCGTGCACTGGGACGACTACTTCTATCCGTACCCAGTGGCCGGGCAGGTCTTCGACGACGACGCCACGTACGCCAAGTACGGCGCGGGCTTCCCGGACAAGGCCGCCTGGCGGCGCGGCAACACCGACAAGCTGGTGCGCGAGACCGCCGAGCGGATCAAGAAGATCAAGAAGAACGTCCAGTTCGGGATCAGCCCGTTCGGGGTGTGGCGCAACGCCGCGACCGATCCGCTCGGCTCCGACACCAGGGCGGGGGTGCAGACCTACGACGATCTGTACGCCGACACCCGCGGCTGGGTCCGGAAGGGCTGGATCGACTACATCTGCCCGCAGGTCTACTGGAACATCGGCTTCGCCGCCGCCGACTACGCCAAACTGGTGCCCTGGTGGAGCGAGGTGGTACGCGGCACGGAAGTCGACCTGTTCGTGGGGGAGGCGCTCTACAAGGCCGGTGACCCCGCCCAGCCCGCCGCCTGGCAGGACCCGGCCGAACTGTCCCGGCACATCGACTTCGCCGCCGGGTACGACCAGGTGCGCGGTCACGTCTACTTCTCCGGGAAGGACGTGGTCGTGGACCGGATCGGGGGCATGGACCGGGTGGTCGCCGACCACTACCGCAACAGGGCGCGCCCACCCCGCTGACCGAAGGGCGGAGTGGACGCGATGGGTGATCGGGGCGGGCCGCCCGGGAACGGGCCGGCCCGCCCCCGGCCCGGTGGCGAAGAGCAGTGCCGAACGCCGGAGGCCGCTACGGAGTCTCCTAGGGCTGCTTCCGGGTTTCGGTGTGCTGTACGACGCTGTCGGGACCGGGTGAAACCAGGTGTTCGTGTCCGTCCTCGAAGCGGACGCGGTACGGGGGAGTGCCCCCGGCCCCGAGCACTTCGACGATCTCTGCGACCTTGTCGTGCTGCCCCACGGTCCTGCCGTGTATCAGCAGCCGGTCGCCCGTGTGTGCCTCCATCGGGACTGACCTCCTCACGGGTGGCGGTCCATGTCGACAAGTCTATGGCCGAAAGCCGACTTCGCCCGGTGGGGGAGTACGGACAGTTCACCGCCGGGGAGTACGGACCGCTCACCGCGGCCGCCGGTCACGCACCGCCCGCTGGGGGCCGCGAGGCAGACGCACCGCGACCGCGGCCACCGGCGCAGCCGCCGGGACCGTCTTGCCGAGCAGGAGGAACGACCACAGCAGGGTCGGCAGGGGCTGCCCCAGCTGGAGCCGGCCGGCCCGCGGCACCCCGATCTCCGCCGTCCCGCGGTACCAGACGTACAGGCCGAGGAAGGTCGAAACGACTGCCGGACTAGTCCGCGGTGGTCTCGGCGGCCGTGCGCGCGGGCGTCGCCATCGCGCCCGGCCGCCCGTACTTCTGGGCCGAACCTCCGTACCCGCAGATCCGGCTGAGCCTCTCCGCGGCTGTCGGGGAGTCCGAGATCGCCGGGGGGTCCGTCGGCTGCGCACCGCCTACGGCGAAGTTCTGACCGGTTCCGGGGGCGGTCGCCGGCCCTGACCGGGGCGGCCCGCGCGCCCCTTGAGAAGGATGGTTCCAGCCAATCGGGGACGGGTGCTGCGGGATCCGCCTCGCCCCGGGCCGGGTCGGACGGACTTGTGGAGGCCCTCTTGACCGGAAGAGTGTTCGGATCCACGATCGCCGCCATGACTTCCAGAGTCTCGTTGGTCGCCGCGGCGCGCAGCTCCACCCTGCTTGCCGAGCGCTTCGACGACGACCGGCCGCTCGACCACACCGGTCTGTACGAGATACAGCTCGCCGCGCCCGCCCTCATGCCGCTGGGCGCCGCCGAGCTGCGCTACTGCTCGCCGACGCCGCGCAGCCGCGCCACCGGCGACGCACTCGGCTTCGCCCCGCTCGTCCAGCCGGCCCTGCGCGACTGCGACATGGGCCGCTGGCGGGGCTGCACCCTCGCCGATGTCACGGCGTGCGAACCCGCGGCGGTCGACGCCTGGCTCGCGGATCCGCGCTCAGCCCCGCACGGCGGCGAACCGCTGCTCGCGTTCATCTCGCGGATAGGAGGCTGGCTGGACACCCGCCCCGCATGCGACGGCGCCATCGTCGCCGTCGCCGAACCGGCGGTCGTCCGGGCCGCGCTCGTGTACGCGCTCAAGGCCCCGCCGTCGACGTACTGGAACGTGGATGTCGGGCCGCTCTCCACGGTCACTCTCACCGGAATGCCGGGCCGCTGGAGCCTCAGGCTCGAAGCGGGAGTCCGCTGACCGCCCGCCGAGACGGCCGGCAATCCGCGGTCCGCGCCCCCTCCAGCGACGGGAGGCCCAGGCCGACAGGAGCGGGAGTCCCTGGTCAGCGGGACCGGAGTCCCTGGTCGACGTACGGTCCACGAGCGGGGGGCCACCCGCTCCGCGCGCCATTTCCGCGGCAGCGGGGGCGCCATGGCCTCGCCGCCCGGATCGCCGCGTACCGGCCGGAATTCGCCGCGACCGGCGCGGGGAGGCCGCGCACCGGCCGCCGTCACACGACGGCCGGCGCCGCCCCGCTCAGTCGTTCTCCTCCGGGGTGGTGAGCAGGGTGAGGGCCTCGGCGATGGCGGCCTCGGCGGCCGCCTTGTCGATGCCGAGACCTGTCAGCACTCCCGCACCGTCCTCCTGTTCCAGCAGCGCGAGCAGGATGTGCTCGGTGCCGATGTAGTTGTGGCCCATCCGAAGGGCCTCCCGGAACGTCAGTTCCAGCGCCTTGCGGGCCCCGGCGTCGTACGGGATCAACTCCGGCAGCTCGCCGGCCGCGGCCGGCGGCAGCGCCTCGGTGGCGGCCCGGCGGACGTCCTCCAGGGAAATGCCCTGGGCCTTGACGAACGCAGCGGCCAGTCCTTCCGGCTCGCTGAGCAGCCCCAGGGCCAGGTGCGCGGTGCCCACCTCGTCGTTGTGTGCCGTACGGGCCTCGTTCTGCGCGGCCATCACGACGTTCTTGGCCCGTGGGGTGAAGCGGCTGAACCCCTGACTGGGGTCGAGATCCGACACCTCGCCGGGGTCCTTGGCCACGAACCGCTTCTGGGCGGCCTGCCTGGTCACCCCCATGCTCTTGCCGATGTCGGTCCAGGAGGCGCCGGAGCGCCGGGCCTGGTCCACGAAATGGCCGATCAGATGGTCGGCCACGTCACCGAGGTGGTCCGCGGCGATCACCGCGTCCGAGAGCTGGTCGAGGGCGTCGGTGTGAACCTTCTTGATGGCCTCGATCAGGTCGTCGAGGCGCACGGGATGCGTCGGGCGTACGGGATTCACCATGTGTCAACCTTAGGTTGACAGTCCTGAGGTGTCAACTGTCGGTTGACAGTGAGGTCGGTGAGGGTGATGCGCCACGGAATCGGCGGGGCGCCACGGACCGGTTGCAGAAGGCGCATGCGTCCCAGTACGCCGGCGCGCACAGCACGCGGTGCCGTACGCATGAGGCCATGGCGGCCTCCTCCGGGCCGGGGAAGGGGAACCTGCCGCCCTGCGGTTCGGCGTCGGCGGGGTCGAACGCCTCGACCATCTCCCGGTACTGCCGCAGATATCCTTCGGCGAAGGGCGGCTCGTAACCCAGCTCGTCCCACCGGTGTCCGCGCAGCGTCAGATCGATCACTCGAAGGATGAAGTCCTTCGCGGCGGCCCGCTCGTCGGCAAAGCCGCCCCAGTCGATCTCCTCCAGGTCGAATCCGGCCATCCCGCGCCCCACGGCGCCCTGGTCCTGGAGGGTCAGCAGGGTGGCGAAGCGGTACTCCCAGACGCTCTCGGCGAGATCGGACACAGCCAGCACGAGCACGTCGACGAAGGCGTCCGTGCCTCCGTTGGACATGGACAGGCTGCGGCCGCCGCCGTGGAATGTGTTCCCCATCCCGGCACCGTACCGAGGGGCCGGCCGGCGTCCGGGCGCCGGTACGACGGAGCGCGCCGCCCGGCGGGACTGCCGGGCGGCGCGCTCGATTCAGCGGTTGTGGACGCGGGTCAGAGGACGCCGCTGTCCGCGATGGTGATCTTCGCCTGCGGGCGGCCGCTCTGCGTGCCGAGGGCCTCGATCTTCTTGACCAGGTCCATGCCGGCCTCGTCGTCGACCTCGCCGAACACCACGTGCTTGCCGTCCAGCCACGACGTCACGATCGTCGTGATGAAGAACTGCGAGCCGTTGGAGTCGGGGCCGCTGTTGGCCATGGACAGCTGGCCCGGCTTGGTGTGCTTCAGCTTGAAGTTCTCGTCCGGGAACTTGGCGCCGTAGATGCTCTTGCCGCCGGTGCCGTTGCCCGCGGTGAAGTCGCCGCCCTGGAGCATGAAGTCGGGGATGATGCGGTGGAACGAGGACCCCTTGTAACCGAAGCCCTTCTCACCGGTCGCCAGCGCGCGGAAGTTCTCCGCCGTCTTGGGAACGATGTCGTCGAACAGCTTGAACGTGATCCGCCCGGCGGGCTCGTCGTTGATGGTGATGTCGAAGTAAACCTTGCTCGTCATGGAACCATCCTGACATCGACGCCTCCGGCATCGACGGGCGGGCACGGTCACAGTGCGGCGCGATGGGCGGCGCCGGGGCTCACCGGACCCGTGGCGGCTTCAGCGGGTGCGTCGCAGACGGGCGCCGATCTGCAGGAACGCGGGAACGAGCGGGGGCACGGGGACGGCCGGGGACATCACCTGGGATCCGTAGTGGACGATGACGGTCTCCAGCCCGGGGGAGACGAAGAAGCGCTGGCCGTGGATGCCGCTGGCCATGAAGGATCCGTAGGGGTCGTTCAGGATCCACCAGTAGTCGTGGGACAAGAGCGTGGCGGGGGCGCTGGGCGGGGCGGCGGGGAAGCGGACGCGCCCGGCGTAGCTCTCCGGGGCGTCGGGGATGGCGGCGATCACCGCGGCGGGCACGATCTGGCGGTCCCCGACGGCGCCCCCGCAGCGGATCATCTCTTCTAAGGCGACGGAGCACACTGACAGCGTGGCCGGTGTAGAGGGGCCGGGCGAAAGCTTTGCATAAAAGTGCAGGACTGCGTATAGTCATGCCATCGACGAGGAGGTTTCGATGGTGGTACGTGCCGCAGTGGCAGGGGCGAGCGGATACGCCGGTGGGGAGCTGCTCCGTCTCCTGCTGGTTCACCCCCAGGTCGAGATCGGGGCGCTCACCGCCAACTCCAACGCGGGGCAGAAGCTCGGCGCGCTCCAACCGCATCTGCGCCCGCTCGCCGACCGGGTCCTCCAGCCGACCACCCCCGAGGTCCTCGCCGGGCACGACGTCGTCTTCCTCGCCCTCCCGCACGGGCAGTCGGCCGCCGTCGCCGGGCAGCTCGGCGACGAGGTGCTGGTCGTCGACATGGGGGCCGACTTCCGGCTCAAGGACGCGGTGGACTGGGAGAAGTTCTACGGTTCCCCGCACGCCGGCACCTGGCCCTACGGCCTGCCCGAACTGCCGGGCGGGCGTGCCGCGCTCGCCGGTTCCAAGCGGATCGCGGTGCCCGGCTGCTACCCGACCGCCGTATCGCTCGCGCTCTTCCCGGCGTACGCGGCCCAGCTGGCCGAGCCCGAGGCCGTGATCGTCGCCGCGTCCGGCACCTCCGGAGCGGGCAAGGCGGCCAAGCCGCATCTGCTCGGCTCCGAGGTGATGGGCAACATGTCCCCCTACGGCGTCGGCGGCGCCCACCGGCACACCCCCGAGATGATCCAGAACCTCAGCGCGGCGGCCGGTGAACCGGTCACGGTCTCCTTCACGCCGACCCTGGCGCCGATGCCCCGCGGCATCCTCGCCACCTGCAGCGCGAAGGCCAGGCCCGGGGTGAGTGCCGGGTCCGTCCGTGACGTGTACGAGAAGGCGTTCGCCGACGAGCCCTTCGTCGAGCTGCTCCCCGAGGGGCAGTGGCCCGCCACGGCGTCCGTCTACGGTTCCAACGCCGTACAGATCCAGGTCGCCCTCGACGAGGCGGCCGGCCGGATCATCGTGATCAGCGCCATCGACAACCTCGCCAAGGGCACCGCCGGCGGTGCCCTGCAGAGCATGAACATCGCCCTCGGACTTCCCGAGGACACAGGTCTTTCCACGATCGGAGTCGCACCGTGAGCGTCACGGCAGCACAGGGGTTCTCCGCGGCGGGCATCGCCGCGGGAATCAAGGAGAGCGGTAACCCCGACCTGGCCCTCGTGGTCAACCACGGTCCGCGTCGCGCCGCCGCGGGCGTCTTCACCTCCAACCGTGTCAAGGCCGCCCCCGTCCTCTGGTCGGAGCAGGTGCTCAAGGGTGGCGAGGTCACCGCCGTCGTCCTCAACTCCGGTGGTGCCAACGCCTGTACGGGCCCCAAGGGCTTCCAGGACACCCACGCCACCGCCGAGAAGGCCGCCGAGGTGCTCACCGGCCACAACGCCGGTGAGATCGCGGTCGCCTCGACCGGACTGATCGGCATGCTGCTCCCGATGGACAAGCTGCTGCCCGGCATCGAGCAGGCCGCCGCCGCCCTCAGCGAGCACGGCGGCGAGAAGGCCGCCATCGCGATCAAGACCACCGACACCGTCCACAAGACCGCCGTCGCGGGCGGCGAGGGCTGGACCGTCGGCGGCATGGCCAAGGGTGCGGGCATGCTCGCCCCGGGCCTCGCCACCATGCTGGTCGTCCTCACCACCGACGCCGACGTGGACGCCGCCGGGCTCGACTCCGCGCTGCGCGCCGCCACCCGCACCACCTTCGACCGGGTCGACTCCGACGGCTGCATGTCGACCAACGACACCGTGTTGCTGCTGGCCTCCGGGGCGAGCGGAATCACCCCGGGGCAGGGCGAGTTCGCCGAGGCCGTACGGACCGTCTGCGCGGACCTGGCCCGCCAGCTCATCGGTGACGCCGAGGGCGCCTCCAAGGACATCCGGATCGAGGTGATCAACGCCGCGACCGAGGACGACGCCGTCGAGGTGGGCCGCTCCATCGCCCGTAACAACCTCCTCAAGTGCGCCATCCACGGGGAGGACCCCAACTGGGGCCGGGTGCTCTCCGCGATCGGCACGACGAAGGCCGCCTTCGAGCCCGACCAGCTGAACGTCGCCATCAACGGCGTCTGGGTCTGCAAGAACGGCGGCGTCGGCGAGGACCGCGACCTGGTCGACATGCGCTACCGGGAGGTCAAGATCACCGCCGACCTCGCCGCCGGCACCGAGTCCGCCGTCATCTGGGCCAACGACCTCACCGCGGACTACGTCCACGAGAACAGCGCGTACAGCTCATGAGCGCGGCGCGGAAACACACCGCACTCCCGAAGGCGCAGATCCTCATCGAGGCACTGCCCTGGCTGACCCGGCACAACGGCAAGACCGTCGTCATCAAGTTCGGCGGCAACGCCATGATCGACGACGAGCTGAAGGCGGCCTTCGCCCAGGACGTGGTCTTCCTGCGCCAGGCCGGCCTCAAGCCCGTCGTCGTGCACGGCGGCGGCCCGCAGATCAGCGCCCAGCTCGACAGGCAGGGCCTGGTCAGCGAGTTCAAGGCGGGGCTGCGTGTCACCACGCCCGAGGCGATGGACGTCGTACGGATGGTGCTGGCCGGCCAGGTGCAGCGCGAACTCGTCGGCCTGCTCAACCAGCACGGCCCGCTCGCCGTCGGCATGACCGGCGAGGACGCCCACACCATCACCGCCGTCCAGCACCGGCCCACCATCGACGGCGAGAGCGTGGACATCGGCCGCGTCGGCGAGATCACCGCCATCGACACCGGGGCGATCCAGGCGCTGCTGGACGACGGCCGGATCCCGGTCATCTCCTCCATCGCCCGCTCCGCCGACGACAACCACGTCTACAACGTCAACGCCGACACCGCCGCCGCGGCGCTCGCCGCCGCGCTGAACGCCGAGACGCTGATGGTCCTCACCGACGTCGAGGGCCTCTACGAGGACTGGCCCAACAGCGACGACGTGATCAGCCGGCTCACCGCGGCCGAGCTGGAGAAGCTGCTGCCGGAACTCTCCAGCGGCATGGTGCCGAAGATGCAGGGCTGCCTGCACGCCGTGCGCAACGGCGTCGAGACCGCCCGGGTCATCGACGGCCGGGTCCAGCACTCGATTCTGCTGGAGATCTTCACCGACGAAGGAATCGGCACGATGGTCGTGCCCGACGCACGGCCGGACGCGCAGGGGGAGTCATGAGCAACCAGGAACTCGCACAGCGCTGGAGCCACGCGCTGATGGACAACTACGGGACCCCGAAGCTGTCCCTGGTCCGCGGCGAAGGTGCCCGGGTGTGGGACGCCGACGGCACCGAGTACCTCGACTTCGTCGGCGGTATCGCGGTGAACGCACTGGGGCACGCACACCCGGCCGTCGTCGGGGCCGTCTCCACCCAGATCGCCTCCCTCGGCCATGTCTCCAACCTCTTCATCGCCGAGCCGCCCGTCCGTCTCGCCGAACGGCTGCTCCAGCTCTTCGGCCGGAGCGGCCGTGTCTACTTCGCCAACTCGGGCGCCGAGGCCAACGAGGCGGCCTTCAAGATCGGCCGGCTGACCGGGCGGACCCACATGGTCGCCACCGACGGCGGCTTCCACGGCCGGACCATGGGCGCGCTCGCACTGACCGGCCAGCCCGCCAAGCGCGACCCGTTCCTCCCGCTGCCCGGTGACGTCACGCACGTCCCGTACGGCGACGCGGAGGCCCTGCGTGCCGCCGTCACCACCGACACCGCGCTGGTGATCATCGAGCCGATCCAGGGCGAGAACGGTGTGGTCGTACCGCCCGCCGGGTATCTGGAGGCCGCCCGGGAGATCACCCGCGCCACCGGCACCCTGCTGGTGCTCGACGAGGTGCAGACCGGCATCGGCCGCTGCGGCCAGTGGTTCGAGCACCAGGCCCACCAGGGCATCGAGCCCGATGTCGTCACCCTCGCCAAGGGTCTGGGCGGCGGGCTGCCGATCGGCGCGACCGTGGCCTTCGGCCCGGCCGCCGAGCTGCTGAAGCCGGGCCAGCACGGTACGACGTTCGGCGGCAACCCGATCGCCTGCGCCGCCGGTCTCGCCGTCCTGGACACCCTGGCCGCCGACGGCGCCCTGGACCGGGTGAAGCGGCTCGGCGAGAAGATCCGGGACGGAGTGGAGGGCCTCGGCCACCCGCTGGTGTCCCACGTAAGGGGCTCCGGACTGCTGCTGGGTATCGTGCTCACCGAGCCGCTCGCGCCCCAGGTGCAGCAGGCGGCTCAGAGTGCCGGAATCCTGGTGAACGTACCCGCCCCCGATGTCCTGCGGCTCATGCCGCCGCTGATCATCGGCGACGCGGAAGTGGACGCGTTGCTCCAGGCGCTGCCCGGCGCTCTCGACGCGGCACAAGGGGACGGACGATCCGGAGAATGAGGCGACGACGATGACCGAGGCGCAGGAATCCGAGTACGGCGGGCCGTCCGTGCCGCAGACCCGCACCGCACGCCACCGCCGGATCGTGGACATCCTGAACCGGCAGCCGGTGCGCTCGCAGAGCCAGCTGGCCAAGCTCCTCGCCGACGACGGGCTGAGCGTCACCCAGGCGACGCTCTCCCGCGATCTGGACGAGCTCGGCGCGGTGAAGATCCGAAACACCGGCGGCGAGCTGATCTACGCGGTGCCGAGCGAGGGCGGATTCCGCACCCCGCAGGCGCCGTTGGGCGGGTCCGCGAAGGAGGAGCGGATGCGGCGGCTCTCCGCCGAACTGCTCATCTCCGCGGAGGCGTCGGCCAACCTCGTGGTGCTGCGCACCCCGCCGGGCGCGGCACAGTTCCTCGCCTCGGCCATCGACCAGGCCGAACTGCACGACATCCTCGGCACCATCGCGGGTGACGACACCCTGATGCTGATCAGCCGCGACCCGTCGGGCGGCCAGGCGCTCGCCGACCATCTGCTGCGACTGGCGCAGAACGAGCGCTGAGCGCACCGGTGTTGCCGGGCCGTGTCAGTAGCGGGTGATCGCGGTCGGGCCCGAGATGGTCCCGATCGCGATGTGCGGACGGCGGGCCGGGTTCACCCAGTCGAGGATCCGGTCCATCGCGGCCGCCGGCACGGAGACGCAACCGGCGGTCGCGCCACGCCCGTTGACGTGGAGGAAGATCCCCGCGCCGCGACCCCGTACCGGCCGTTCGTAGTTGAAACCGATGACGAGCGCGCGGGCGTACTGCGTCGGGTACGCGATCAGATGCTCCGCCTCGCCTGCCCGGCAGTCCGCGGGCCGTGGCTCCACCCAGCGGTTGTAGTCCCGCGCCGCGTTGTCCTGGCACCACCACGACCGTTCGACGACCCGGCGGTAGGGATGGACGGTGCCGGGCGGTGCGGGCTTGATGCCGAAGGCGTACGGCAGGTCGTACAGGCCGGTGGGGGTGGTGTTCGTGCCCTGCTTGCGCGACGCCCCCTCGGCCAGGCCCTTCGCGCCGAATCGGGCCGGAGTGGAGCCGCCCTTCACCCAGGTGCCCCGGCGCAGGTTCCACCAGGTGACAGTGCCCGTGGTGGAGCCCGTGGCCGGGGCCTCGGCCGTGATCAGCTGGGTGCCGCCGCCGGTGTCGGCCATCCGGTGCGGGAGCGGGGGCGTGGCGGCCGGCCGGGCCGCGACGGAGCCCGCCAGCGCGAGCAGTACCGAGAAGGTCACCAGGGATCTGCGCATGCCCGGACGGTAGACCCTCCGGCCGGGCGCCACCCGCGGATCTGCTCCGTACGGCTCAATCGCGCCGCGCCGGCGGCATGGCAGGCAGCGGGAGCGGCAGCCCCGGGAGCCCGTCGATGCTCGACGCGATGTGCTCCTTCTTCTCGAAGTAGGCGCTGAGCGAGGCGTCGTCCTCGCGGGCGAAGCGCTTGGCGTGCAGTGGCCGGTCCTCGTCGTACGACATGAACGGCACCGCGTAGCCGCAGGTGTCCCGGATCAGTTCGGCCCGCACCACGATGACGGCGCGCAGCCCGTGGAGGCTGGCGTCCACGTCCGGGAAGTGGGTGAGCAGTGTGCCGAACCGGGGATCGTCCCGGAAGACCGGCTCACCGCGGCCGTGCACCCGCACGATGTTCGGCGGCCCCTGGAAGGCGCACCACATCAGCGTTATGCGGCCGTTCTCGCGGAGGTGGGCGACGGTCTCGGCATTGCTGCCCGCGAAGTCCAGATAGGCCAGTGTCAGCTCGTCGATCACGGCGAACGAACCGCTGACGCCCTTGGGGGAGAGGTTGACCGTGCCCTCCCCGTCCAGGGGCGCCGTAGCCGTGAAAAAGATGTGCTGCTCCTCGATGAAGGTCCTGAGCCGTCCATCGATGCGTTCATATGTCTTTCCCATGGCTGTCATTCTCGTCGCCGACTCCGTTGCCGATGAGGTGATTTGGACTCGCACGACGCACTGGCGCCCACGCGGGCCGGTGAGGCGGCGCATATCTTTGACAAACCATACAGTGGTCTGCATAGTTATACCTATCACTCGGGCGGCGCGACGGCGAAGCGTGACCTCGCCCGACCCCCCGTAGTTACGTCACCGCCTCTTCGGCCCTCCGCGCGGGGAGGCGGTCGCACACCCATCACCCGGTTCTTCCGAGGAGCACGCAGTGAGCAACGGCAACGGCAAGAGCGACGTACGCCTCTGGGGCGCCCGCTTCGCCGACGGTCCGGCCGAGGCGCTGGCCAAGCTGTCCGCCTCCGTCCACTTCGACTGGCGGCTCGCGCCGTACGACATCGCCGGTTCCCGCGCCCACGCGCGCGTGCTGAACAAGGCGGGCCTGCTCACCGAGGACGAGCTGGGCCGCATGATCGCAGGTCTCGACCAGCTCGAAGCCGATGTCGCCGACGGCTCCTTCACCGGCACCGTCGCCGACGAGGACGTCCACACCGCGCTGGAGCGCGGGCTGCTGGAACGCCTCGGCCCCGACCTCGGCGGCAAGCTGCGGGCCGGCCGGTCCCGCAACGACCAGATCGCCACGCTCTTCCGGATGTACCTGCGCGACCACGCCCGGATCATCGGCGGCCTGATCGCCGAACTCCAGGACGCGCTGGTCGGCCTCGCCGAGGCACACCCGGACGTCGCGATGCCCGGCCGTACGCACCTCCAGCACGCCCAGCCGGTGCTCTTCGCCCACCACGTCCTGGCCCATGCGCAGTCCCTGTCCCGGGACGCCGAGCGGCTGCGCCAGTGGGACGAGCGGACCGCCGTCTCGCCGTACGGCTCCGGCGCCCTGGCCGGGTCGTCCCTCGGCCTCGACCCGGAGGCGGTCGCCGCCGACCTCGGCTTCGAGCGCGGCTCCGTCGGCAACTCCATCGACGGAACGGCCTCCCGCGACTTCGTCGCCGAGTTCGCCTTCATCACCGCGATGATCGGTGTGAACCTCTCCCGGATCGCTGAGGAGGTCATCATCTGGAACACGAAGGAGTTCTCCTTCGTCACCCTGCACGACGCCTTCTCCACCGGCTCCTCGATCATGCCGCAGAAGAAGAACCCTGACATCGCCGAGCTGGCGCGCGGCAAGTCCGGCCGCCTGATCGGCAATCTGACCGGTCTGATGGCCACGCTGAAGGCCCTCCCGCTCGCGTACAACCGCGACCTCCAGGAGGACAAGGAGCCGGTCTTCGACTCCTGCGACCAGCTGGAGGTCCTGCTGCCCGCCTTCACCGGCATGATGGCCACGCTCACGGTGAACCGCGAGCGCATGGAGGAGCTGGCCCCGGCCGGCTTCTCGCTCGCCACCGACATCGCCGAGTGGCTGGTCAAGCAGGGCGTGCCGTTCCGGGTCGCCCACGAGGTCGCCGGTGCGTGCGTCAAGGAGTGCGAGCAGCACGGCATCGAGCTCGACCAGCTGACCGACGAGCAGTTCGCCAAGATCTCCGAGCACCTCACCCCCGAGGTCCGCACGGTCCTCGACGTGGCCGGCGCGCTCGCCTCCCGCAGCGGTCGCGGCGGTACGGCCCCGTCGGCCGTGGCCGTCCAGCTCGCCGAGGTGAAGGCCGACCTCGCGGTCCAGCAGGCCTGGGCCACCGCGAAGGACTGACCGCGCCGAGGGCAGCGCCGGAGGGCGGGAGCGACGGTACCGGAAGGCGGGGAGCGTACGTACGCTCCCCGCCTTCCGGTTTCCGTGCGCTGGGTTACGTTGACGGGGAGCGCACCGACCGAGGAGGAGCCCCACGATGCCTTTCGCCCGGCTGGCCACAGCGACGACTCCGACCGCCCACATCGGGCTCGGCCTGGCGGCGGTCGGCAGGCCCGGCTACATCAATCTCCACCGCGACCGCGATCTGCCCGCCGACCGCAGCGTCGAGGCGATGCGCACACGCACCCACGAGCTGCTCGACGCCGCCTACGCCCAGGGCGTCCGATACTTCGACGCGGCCCGCTCCTACGGCCGCTCGGAAGAGTTCCTGGCCCAGTGGCTGACGGCCCACCCCGAGGTGGACGATGTCGTCGTCGGCAGCAAGTGGGGCTACACCTACACGGCCGACTGGAGCGTCGACGCCGAGGCGCACGAGGTCAAGGACCACAGCCTCGCCACCTTCCTGCGCCAGCGGGCCGAGACCGACGCGCTGCTCGGCGACCGCCTCGACCTCTACCAGATCCACTCGGTCACCGCGGACAGCCCGGCCCTCACCGACAAGGAACTGCACGCCCGGCTGGCCGCGCTCGCCGCCGAGGGCGTCAGCGTCGGCCTCTCCACCAGCGGCCCCGCCCAGGCGGACGCGATCCGGGCCGCCCTCACCGTCACCGTGGACGGCGAGCCGCTCTTCCGTACGGTCCAGGCCACCTACAACGCCCTGGAGACCTCGGCCGGGACGGCGCTCGCCGAGGCCCATGCGGCCGGACTCACCGTGATCGTCAAGGAGGGCATGGCCAACGGGCGGCTCGCCGGGACGGAGGCCCCCGCCGTGGTCCGGGAGATAGCCGCCGACGCCGGTCTCGGCAGCGACGCGGTCGCCCTGGCCCTGGTGCTGCACCAGCCCTGGGCCGGGGTGGTGCTCTCCGGTGCGGTGACCGTCGGCCAGCTCGCCGGGAACCTGCACGCGGCGGTCGTCGATCTCGACGAGGAGCAGCGCGCCCGGCTGGACGCGCTGGTGGAGGAGCCCGAGGCGTACTGGCGCCACCGCGCCGGGCTGGGCTGGAGCTGACCGGAGCCGGTCCTGCGGACCAAGGACGGGGTCCGGCCCTGGCCCGCAGGACAGGCCCAGGGAATCGGCGCGGGCCGTCCGTCACATCGACGGGGTTCCGTCCGTCAGACCTGTGACGGAACACGACGGAGGAATGTGGCTGTGGACGGAAATGAATTCCTGGCGGAGCGGTTCGAGGAGAACCGGGGCCGGCTGAAGGCCGTGGCCTACCGGATGCTCGGTTCGACGAGCGAGGCCGAGGACGCCGTCCAGGAGGCGTGGATCCGGCTCAGCCGTTCGGACGACCGGGCGATCGACAATCTGGGCGGCTGGCTGACGACGGTCGTCGGACGGGTGTGCCTGGACCTGCTCCGCTCCCGCCGCTCCCGCCGTGAGGAACCCCTCGGCACCGGGGCGCCCGAGGAGCCGACCCCCGGCCCGGACCTCGGTGACCGGCCGGGGACCGACCCCGAGCAGCAGGCGCTGATGGCCGACTCGGTCGGTCTCGCGATGCTCGTGGTGCTCGAAACGCTCGACCCCGCCGAGCGGCTGGCCTTCGTGCTGCATGACATGTTCGCCGTGCCGTTCGACGAGATCGCCGGTGTCGTGGACCGCACCCCGGCCGCTGCCAGGCAGCTCGCCAGCCGGGCGCGGCGCCGGGTGCAGGGCGCGGAGCCGGTGCCGGACCCGGATCTCACCCGCAAGCGCGAGGTCGTCAACGCCTTCCTGGCGGCCGCCCGTGACGGTGATTTCGAGGCCCTCCTGGCCGTGCTCGATCCGGACGTGGTGGTGCGGTCCGACATCGGCGCCGGCACTGCCGGTGCGGCAGGCCTGGTACGGGGTGCCGCGGCCGTTGCCCGTCAGGCGATGATGTTCGCGCCGTTCGCGCGGTCCTCGCAGCGGGCCCTGGTCGACGGGGAACCGGCCGTCATCGCGGCGCGCGAAGGTCACCGGTTCTCGGTCATGATCTTCACGGTCGCCCGGGGAAGGATCGTGGAGATGTCCGTGATCACCGATCCGGCCCGCCTCCCCGGCCTCGATCTGACGGTCCTCCCGGAGGCCACCCCTCCCCGTTGAGACAATCTTGTCTCATGTGGTCTACAATTGTCTCATGAGTCTCGACCGTGAACAGGTGCTGCGCAGCGCCGCCGCTCTGCTGACCCGTAAATCGACCGCCACCATGGACGAGGTCGCCAAGGCCGCAGGCATCGGCCGCGCAACCCTGCACCGGCACTTCGCCGGACGGGACGCCCTGGTCAAGGCGTTGGAGAATCTGGGCATCCAGGAGTTCGAAGCGGCGCTGGACGCCGCTGCCCTCGACGAGGGCAGCACGCCGGAGGCGCTGCGCCGTCTGGTCGCGGCCGTCGAGCCGAGCGCGGGACTGCTCTCCTTCCTGGTCACCGAGAACCAGCTCTTCGAGGGCCAAGAGGTGAACGAGGGCTGGAACCGGCTCGACGCCCGGGTCTCAGCCCTGTTCAGACGCGGCCAGGAGCGAGGTGAGATCCGCATCGACCTCACCCCGGCCTGGTTGACCGAGGCCCTCTACGGACTCATCTCCAGCGGCGCCTGGGCGGTCCAGGACGGCCGGGTCGCGAGCCAGGACTTCCAGTACATGATCGTCGAGTTGCTGCTCGGCGGAGCACGCCGGAGCGTGGAGCAATGAGCCGTATCGAACAGCGCGTGGCGTCCCCGGACGAGCTGCACCGTCCCGGGCGGTGGATCGCGCTGTCCGTGCTCGTCCTCGCGGTGCTGCTCGTGGCGATCGATGCCACCGTCCTGGGCCTCGCGACCCCGTTCCTCACCGAGGACCTCGAACCGACCGGCACCCAGCTGCTGTGGATCGGCGACGTCTACTCCTTCGTCATCGCCGGCCTCCTGGTCTCGATGGGCAGCCTCGGCGACCGCATCGGCCGCAAGAAGCTGTTGCTGTGCGGTGCGACGGCGTTCGGCGCGGTATCCGTGCTCAACGCCTACGCGCACACCCCCGAGATGATGATCCTGGCGCGGGCGCTGCTCGGTGTCGCGGGTGCCACCCTGATGCCGTCCACCCTCGCCCTGATCCGGAACCTCTTCCACGACCCGCGCGAGCGCAGCCTCGCCATCGGGATCTGGGGAGCGATGGCCTCCGCCGGGGCGGCCGTCGGCCCGGTGGTCGGCGGACTGCTGCTGGAGCACTTCTGGTGGGGCTCGGTCTTCCTGATCAACCTGCCGGTCATGGCGGTCCTCGTGGTCGTCGGCGCGAAGATGATCCCCGAGTCCAGGAATCCGGCCCCGGGCCCCTGGGACCTGGCGAGCGTCGCGCTCTCCTTCGTCGGCATGATCGGCGTCGTGTACGCCATCAAGGAGCTGGCGGCACACGGCCCGAGCACGGGGAACATCGCCGCGGGCATCGGCGGTGTGGCGGCACTCTGCTGGTTCGTACGCAGGCAGCTCACCCTCCCGGCGCCCCTGCTGGACATGCGGCTCTTCCACCACCGGGGCTTCTCCGCCGCCGTCCTGGCCGACCTGCTGACCATTCTCGGCCTGTCCGGACTGGTCTTCTTCCTCTCCCAGTTCCTCCAACTGGTGCAGGGGCGCGGGCCGCTGGAGGCCGGTCTCGCCGAACTGCCCGCGGCCGTCGGCGCGGTCGTCGCCGGCCTGATCGCGGGCCGGGCGGCCCGCCGCTTCTCGGTACGTTCGGTGGTGAGCGGCGGCCTCGCGGGGATCGGCCTGGCCCTCGCCGCGGTCACCCTGATCCACAAGGAGACCTCCTACCCGCTGATCGGGGCGGTGCTGCTCGTCGTCGGGGTGGGCGCGGGCTTCGCCTTCACCGTCACCTCCGACGTGATCCTCTCCAGCGTCCCCAAGGAGCAGGCGGGTTCCGCCGGCGCGGTCTCCGAGACGGCGTACGAACTCGGCGCGGCCCTCGGCATCGCCCTGCTCGGCTCCATCGTCACTGGCGTCTACCAGGAGTTCGACACACCCCAGGGCGTCCCGTCGGGCCCCGCGGCGGCAGCCCACGAATCGCTCGGCGGCGCCGTCGAGGCGGCCCACGGACTGCCGGCCCAGCAGGGGCAGGCACTGGTCTTTGCGGCGCAGGAGTCGTTCGTCCAGGGACTGGGTCTCGCCGCGGGCGTCGGCGCGGCGGTCCTGCTGGCGACGGCCGTGGCCGCCTGGTTCCTGCTGCGCGGTCAGAAGCTGGAGGACGGCATCGTGCACCAGTAGCCGTCCCGGCCCGGACACGCGGAAGGGCCCGTACCACCGGGAAACCGGGGTACCGGCCCTTCCGTGCGTCCTGCCGACAGCAGTCCTGCCGTCGGCGCTTCGCGCCTCAGCTCACGCGGCCTTGGCCTTCGTGGCGTACATGTCGACGTACTCCTGACCGGACAGCCGCATCACCTCGGCCATCACGGAGTCGGTCACCGCCCGCAGCACATAGCGGTCGCGGTCCATGCCCTCGTACCGGGAGAACTCCATCGGCTCACCGAAACGGACCGTCACCTTGCCGGGACGCGGCAGGCCGGCCCCGCCGGGCTGGAGCTTGTCCGTGCCGATCATCGCGAACGGCACCACCGGCGCGCCCGTCATCAGCGTCAGCCGGGCGATGCCCGTACGGCCCCGGTACAGGCGGCCGTCGGGAGAGCGGGTGCCCTCGGGGTAGATGGCGAACGCCTTGCCCTCCTCCAGCACCCGACGGCCCGTCATCAGCGCCGCGACACCGCCGCGCCCGCCGTCCCGGTCCACCGGGATCATGCCGCAGCCGGTGAAGAACCAGGCCATCGCCCGGCCCTTGAGCCCCTTGCCCGTCACGTACTCGTCCTTGCCGATGTAGAACACCGGCCGGTCGCAGCAGATCGGCATGATCATCGAATCGATGAACGTCAGATGGTTGCCCGCGAGGATCACCGGACCGTCCCCGGGAATGTTCTCCACGCCTTCCACCTGGGGGCGGAACATCAGGCGCAAGATCGGTCCGAGCACTGCCTTGATGAGTGCGTGTCGGGACAACGGTTCCTCCGGTGTAGTGGCCGGGGCCGGCCGAGGTGCGGGATCGTGACGGTCCATGCAGGTGAGGACGATACTCGCGGCCGCTCACAGATCGCACATCGGGTTCACGGAACGGATACGCGGTGTTGACATGAGTTTCCGCCATGTTCGTCCAGGGGCTGCCTCCACGACGGTACTGCTGCTTACGCTCGGGCCCCGTCCGACAGGTACCGGACATCACACGCGAGGAGCATTCATGACTGAGCGCGCGCAGGCCGGTCCCGGCCGCAGAACCATGCTGGGAGCGGGAGCCGCCGTACTGGGCACCGCCGCCCTCGGGCTGGCCGGCGGCCCGGCCGACGCCGCGGGGAATGTCTCCGAACGCCGCGGCGGCCACGGCTTCCGCCTCGACCTGCCGGTGCCCACCGTCATCGGACACCGCGGCACCAGCGGCTACCGGCCCGAACACACCCTCGGTTCCTACCAGCTGGCCCTCGACATGGGCGCGCACATAGTCGAGCAGGACCTGGTGCCGACCCGCGACGGCCATCTCGTATGCCGCCACGAGAACGACATCACCGCCACCACCGATGTCGCCGACCACCCCGAGTTCGCGAGCCGCAAGGCCACCAAGAAGGTCGACGGAGTCTCCCTCACCGGCTGGTTCACCGAGGACTTCACCCTCGCCGAACTCAAGACGCTGCGGGCCAAGGAGCGCATCCCCGGCACCCGTCAGAAGAACACGCTCTACGACGGCCGCTGGGAGATCCCCACCTTCGAGGAGGTGCTCCGCTGGGCCGACCGGGAGGGCCGCAGGCGTGGGCGGCCCGTCTGGCTGTACGTCGAGACCAAGCACCCCACTTACTTCCGGGGCCTCGGCCTCGGTCTTGAGGAGCCGCTCGCCAAGCTGCTGCGCCGCTACGACCGGCACCGTCAGCAGTCGCCGCTCATCCTCCAGTCCTTCGAGCCCGGCAGCATCCAACGGCTGGCCCGGCTCGTCGCGACCCCGCGCGTCGTACTGCTCTCCGGCGCGGGCGAGCGCCCCTGGGATTTCGCGACGTCCGGCGACCCGCGCACCGTCGCGGACCTGGTGAAGCCCGAGGGGCTGAAGTGGATGGCCTCCTTCGCCCAGGGCATCGGCCCCACCCTGGATCTGGTCATCCCCAAGGACGCCTCCGGGCGGCTCACCGCACCGACCACCCTGGTGAAGGACGCGCACGCGCAGGGCCTGGTCCTGCACCCCTATACCATGCGCAACGAGAACAGCTTCCTGCCCGCCGACTTCCGGCGCGGCACGGACCCCACGGCCTACGGCGACGCGTTCGGCGCGTTCCGGACGTACTTCGCGACGGGCATCGACGGAATCTTCTCCGACAACCCGGACACCGCCCTGCTCGCCGCCGCGGACCACAACGCGAGGTGACCACCGCGTCAGCACCCGGCCGGGGCGTGCCCCGGTCGGGTGGTGCCCGCCGGGTACGGCAACCGGCCGCCGCCGCGGGCGCGTCGGCCGGGGCATGACGCTTCTCGATCTTGTTCCGGCAGGACCCGCCCCCGCGACCGTCGTCCGTGCTCTGTACCCGCTGGTGAGCGCCGAGGCCAGCGCGGAGGTGGCCGCCTCGGTGACGGGTGCGGCGGTCGAACCGGCCGACCTCGAACAGGCCGTCTGGCTGCGACTGCTGGAGCTGCTCGCGGGGGAGGGGCCACCGGCGGACCCGGCCCGCTGGGTACGGGACGCGGTACGGGCGGAGGCCCGCAGGGCCCGCCGCACCGCCCGGCACGAACGCCCCTACCGTGACGAGACCGCCGCGGACCCGGCCGGCTGCCCCGAACGGCTCGCCCTCGGCGCCGACGAACGCCGGGCGCTGCGCGCGGCGGTGGACCGGCTGCCCGGCAGATGCGCGCGGCTGATGGCGGCGATGCTCGCGCCCAGCGACCCCACCTACCGGGAAATCGCAGGGAAGTTGGGTATGTCACAGGGGAGCTTGGGTCCGATCCGTTCCCGTTGCCTTGGATGTCTGCGCAGAATGCTCGCGGCGGAGGTTGCTGCTCCTGAACTGCGGGGAAAGGAGCGTTAGACAACCGGTGGATCAGGTGGGCGGAGGCATGCGCGAATGGGCATGAGCGTGATCATCTCGGCGGCGACGGCGCAGGACGCCGAACAGATCTTGAAACTCCAGTACCTCTGCTTCCAGAGCGAGGCGGAGCTGTACGGGAACTACCGGATCGACCCGCTCGTCCAGACCCTCGACTCGTTGCACGCCGAGATCGCCACGAACCTGGTGTTCGTGGCGCGGCTGGGCGACGAGGTCGTGGGCTCGGTCCGGGGGGCCGTCGGCGAGGACGGGGCGGGGGAGATCGGCAGGCTCTGCGTCCACCCCCGGCTGCAGGGGCACGGCCTCGGTGCCCGGCTGCTGCGGGCGGCGGAGGCGGGACTCAGCGACGAGCGGTCGGCCACCCTGTTCCGACTGCACACCGGCCACCGCAGCGAGAGCAATCTGCGGCTCTACCGGCGTGCGGGATACGCCCCCGTGGGCAACGAGACCGGCCGGGACGGCGTCCTGATGATCCTGCTGGAGAAGGACGCCACGAAACCCGCGTACGTCGCCAGCGCTTGAGCGTCTACGCCTGCCTGGCCCGGCGCAGCCACATCATCCCGGTGATCGGCAGGATCACCGGGATGAACAGGTAACCCATGCCGAAGTCGGACCAGACGGTGGCGTCCGCGAACGCCGAGGGCTCCACCATCGTCCAGGTCCCGACGACCAGCACGCCCAGCAGCTCCGCGGCGCAGCACACCAGCGCCGTCCTGCGCGCCTTCTCGCCCCCGCGCACCAGCGAGTACGTGATGAACCCGTACACCAGCGCCGCAGCGGCCGACAGCACGTAGGCGAGCGGTGCCTTGCCGAAGTCCAGGACCATCTGGACGATCGAGCGGGAGGCGGCCGCGACGGTGAACACCCCGTAGAACCAGACCAGTACCCGTCCGGGACCCGTCCCGAGGTCGAAGGGCTGCTTCTCGCCGGTGGCCGCCGCAGGGGTGCGATCGGTGTCGGTCACGGTCAGTTTCCCCAGATGTCGTAGAGCCGTACTTCGAGGACGGCCAGCACGACCGCGCCCGCCGCCACCGTCACCGAACCCCACCGGGTCCGCTCGGTCAGCGAGAGGAAACCGGCCGCGGGCACCGCGAGGAAGGCCCCGATCAGATACGCGATGAAGATCGTCATGCCCTGCTCGGGCCGTTCGCCCCGGGACAGCTGCACGATGCCCACCACCAGCTGGGCCAGCGCCAGCAGCGAGACCACAGCCATCCCGATGAAGTGCCAGTCCTTGGTCGGCTGGTCCCGGTAGGCGGCGAATCCGCACCAGGCGGTGAGGGCGAGCGCGGTCACGGCGACCGCGACCGTCAGGGCGTCAAGCATGTGGTGAGGGTATTACGGACCAATCGGCCCCCTGCGTGCGGCCCCGCGCCCAGGGAACGCGGGCCGTGGCCTTTGCCACAGCCAGTGAGCGTTCCGGGCCGGTCGCGGCTGCCGTCGTCGCCGGCCTCTGCGTGGCCTCTCCGCCGTATCGGAGCAGGTCACAGCCGGGCGAGCGGGAATCACGGCAAGCGGCCGGGCCGTCTCATCACCCCGTCCACGTCTGTCCGCTATTCGGACAGGCTGGTCAAGTGGAGCGTTACGTCTGTTTTACTTGGCCCATGACCACGACGAGCAGCCGCATCCTTGCGACCGAGGCGATCACGACGCCCGGTGCTCGTTGTATGTGTCGAATGCGCACCTTCTGAGGGCCCCCGCCCGATCCTCGCGCCCCGAAGCGAGACCGAGCCCGAGCCGTCCGCATCCAGCGGATCGAGCCTGCCCCAGCACCGCTGCCCGGCCACCCGCCGCCGCCCTGAGCCGTGCCGAGACCCCAGCTTGGAACGTCCGATCGAAACGTCCAACCAGTCTCATCAGACGAATGCCCCGTGCCCGGCGGACATCGCGCCGCGCACTCGACAGTGACGGAAACCCTGTGATCACCACTTCGGGCCTCACGAAGGTCTACCAGTCGCGCGGCCGCGAGGTCACCGCACTGGACGGCGTCGACCTGCACGTCCGCGAGGGCGAGGTGTACGGCGTCATCGGACAGAGCGGCGCCGGCAAATCCTCCCTGATCCGCTGCGTCAACCTCCTGGAGCGCCCCACCTCCGGCACCGTGACCGTGGCCGGCCAGGACCTCACCGCACTCGCCGGACGCGGCCACCGGGCCGGCAAGGAACTGCGCGAGGCACGCAGCCGCATCGGCATGGTCTTCCAGCACTTCAACCTGCTGTCCTCCCGCACCGTCCGGGACAATGTCGAACTCCCGCTGGAGATCCTCGGCGTCCCGGGCCGGGACCGCTCCCGCAAGGCCCTCGAACTCCTCGACCTGGTCGGCCTCGCCGACAAGGCCAAGGCGTACCCCGGCCAGCTCTCCGGCGGCCAGAAGCAGCGCGTCGGCATCGCCCGCGCCCTCGCCGGCGACCCCAAGGTCCTGCTCTCCGACGAGGCCACCTCGGCCCTCGACCCCGAGACCACCCGCTCCATCCTCCAGCTGCTGCGCGACCTCAACCAGCAGCTCGGCCTGACCGTCCTGCTCATCACGCACGAGATGGACGTCGTCAAGACGGTCTGCGACTCAGCCGCGCTGATGCAGAAGGGACGCATCGTCGAGTCAGGCACCGTCGGCGAACTGCTCGCCACCCCCGGCTCCGAACTGGCCCACGAGCTGTTCCCCGTCGGCGGTACGGCCTCCGGCCCCGACTGCACGGTCGTCGACGTCACCTTCCACGGCGACGCCGCCGGCCGGCCGGTGATCTCCCAGCTCTCCCGTACGTACAACATCGACATCTCGATCCTGGGCGCCGCGATGGACACCGTCGGCGGCAAGCAGATCGGCCGGATGCGCATCGAGCTGCCCGGCCGCTTCGAGGAGAACGTCGTCCCGATCGGCTTCCTGCGCGAGCAGGGCCTCCAGGCCGAGGTCGTGGAGCACGACGGCCCCGTCATCCCCGTACAGACCCCCGCCCCGCTCACCAAGGAGGTGGCGAAGTGACCTGGTCCGAAATGCAGCCGCTGCTCACCCAGGGGACCATCGACACCCTCTACATGGTGCTCTGGTCCACGGTCGTCACCGTGCTCGTGGGACTGCCGCTCGGCGTCCTGCTGGTCCTCACCGACAAGGGCGGACTGCTCCAGAACACCCCGGTGAACAAGGTCATCGGCGTGATCGTGAACATCGGCCGCTCGCTGCCGTTCATCATCCTGCTGATCGCCCTGATCCCCTTCACCACCTGGGTCGTGGGCACCTTCATCGGCCCGTCCGCGATGATCGTGCCGCTCTCCGTCGGCGCCATCCCGTTCTTCGCCAGGCTCGTCGAGACCGCCGTCCGCGAGGTCGACCACGGGCTCGTCGAGGCCGTCCAGTCGATGGGCGGATCCATCCCGACGATCGTCCGCAAGGTCCTCCTGCCGCAGGCTCTGCCCTCGCTCATCTCCGGCGTCACCACCACCGTCATCGTGCTCATCGGCTACTCCGCGATGGCCGGCGCGGTCGGCGGCGAAGGGCTCGGCTCCAAGGCCGTCACCTACGGATTCCAGCGCTTCGACAACCAGTTCATGCTCATCACCGTCGCGGTGCTGATCGTCATCGTGACCGTGATCCAGCTGATCGGCGACCTGGCCGTACGCCTGCTGGCCCGCCGGGGCCGCGCCACCACCTGAGACCTCCACCGCGCTCACAAGCCCGAACTCCTTGTCCGGGCGCACCACCATCACCACCGGAAAGAGGCACTTTTCGTGCGTAAGAACATCAAGATCACCGCTGCTGCCGCCGCAACCGCCGCCATCGCCCTCGGCCTCACCGCCTGCGGCACCTCGTCCGACCCGGGCGCCGAGGGCGAGACCGGTGCCAAGGCCGACACCTCCAAGGCGCTCGTCGTCGCCGCGTCCCCGACGCCGCACGCCGACATCCTGGACTTCGTCAAGAAGAACCTGGCCGAGAAGGCGGGCCTCAAGCTGGAGGTGAAGGAGTTCACGGACTACGTCCTGCCGAACACCGCCACCGAGACCGGCCAGGTCGACGCCAACTTCTTCCAGCACCAGCCGTACCTGGACGACTTCAACAAGAAGAAGAACACCCACCTGGTCTCCGTCGGCACCGTCCACCTGGAGCCGCTCGGCCTCTACTCCAAGAAGGTCAAGGACCTCAAGGGCCTCAAGGCCGGCCAGACCGTCGCCGTCCCCAACGACACCACCAACGAGGGCCGCGCCCTCCAGCTCCTCGCCGAGAACGGCCTCATCACCCTCAAGGACGGCGTCGGTACCAGCGCCAAGCTGAGCGACATCACCGACAAGAAGGGCCTGGAGTTCAAGGAGCTCGAGGCCGCCACCGTGCCCCGCGCCCTGAACGACGTCGACGCCGCCGTCATCAACGGCAACTACGCGATCGAGGCCGATCTGAAGCCCGCCAAGGACGCGCTCGTGCTCGAAAAGGCCGACGGCAACCCGTACGCCAACATCATCGCCGTGAAGAAGGGCAACGAGAAGGACCCCCGCGTCCAGAAGCTCGTCGAGCTCCTGCACTCCGACGAGGTCAAGAAGTTCATCGAGGACACCTACCAGGGATCCGTCATCCCGGCCTTCGGTACCGCCGCCAAGTCCTGACACCCGCACGGCATCCGTCCGAAGAGCCCCGCACCCGCCAAGGGGGTGCGGGGCTCCGCCGTGCGGACCCGCCCATGCGCGGCACGGGCCCGATGCTGCATGCTGTGCCTTTAACGGTCTTCGGTATGGAGCTGCGCATGACTTCCACCTTTCCGGACATCTCCATCAGCACGGATCGGTTGGTGCTGCGCCCCTTCGACATGGTGGACGCCCCCGCGTACATCGAGATGATGAACGACGAACTCGTCGTCGCCTGGACCGAAGCCCCGCACCCCTACACCCAGGTCGACGCCGAACGCTGGATCCGCAGGATCGCACCCGCCCAGCGCACCACCGGTGACGGCATCGTCCTCGCCGTCACCGAATTCCTCACCCAGCGGCTGGTCGGCTCGGTCCGTCTCCGCAACACCGACTGGCGCACCCGCGCCACCGAGGCCGCCTACATCACCGCCCCCTGGGCCCGCGGCGAGGGATACGCCACCGAATCCGTACTGGCACTGGCCCAGTGGCTCTTCCGCGACCAGGGCTTCGAGCGCATCGAACTGCGCACCGCCGCCGACAACACCGCCTCCCAGCAGGTCGCCCAGAAGCTCGGCTGCATCAGCGAGGGCGTCCTGCGCAACGCCCGGATAGCCCGCACCCGGACCGACAACGGCACGGACGGCGGCTGGACCGACATCAGGACCGACCTGATCGTCTGGGGCCTGCTGCCCGAGGATCTGGAAGGCGTCGCCGAACAGCTCGCCGACGCGGGCGGCTACGGCGCCTACAACGACTGGAACTGACCCCGCGAAGGGGCCCCGACACCACGCCGGTACGGACCGGGTACTCTCACCCTGCCCACCCCCACCTGCGACGACTCCAGGAGACTGACGACAGATGGCCGATCGGGTCACCGTGATCGGCTGGGACGGCTCGCCACTGACCAAAGCGGCCACGGCCGCCCTCTCGGCCGCCACGCTCGTCGCCGGAGCCGCCCACCACCTCGCACTTCCCGAAGTCCCGGCGAACGCCGAACGCATCCGCCTGGGCTCCATCGACCTGGCCGCCCGCCGGATCGCCGGCCACCGCGGCAGCGCCGTGGTCCTCGCCGACGGGGACCCGGGCTTCTTCGGCGTCGTGCGAAACCTCCGCGCACCCGAACACGGACTTGAGGTCGAGGTGGTCCCGGCCGTCTCCTCGGTCGCCGCCGCCTTCGCCCGCGCGGGAATGCCGTGGGAGGACGCCCGGACGGTCGTCGCCCATCCCCGCACCCTGCGCCGCGCCGTGAACGTCTGCCGCGCCCACCACAAGGTCGCCGTCCTCACCTCACCCGGCGCCGGCCCCGCCGAACTCGCCCTGCTCCTCGAAGGCGTCCACCGCACCTTCGTCATCTGCGAGGAACTCGGCACCAGCCGCGAACAGGTCACCGTCGTCACCTCCGACAAGGCCGCCGACCACGTCTGGCGCGACCCCAACGTGGTCGTCGTCATCGGCGGCGGCCCCGAACCGCGGGCCGCCGGAGCCTGGATCGACGGCCTCCCCGCCCACCCCCATGACGTACGCGGCTGGGCACTGCCCACCGAGGCGTACGCGGGGGACGCCGGTGGGCGCGGCACGGAGAGCGGTGAGGGTGATTCCCCGGGGCTGCGCGCCGCCCAGCTGGCCCACCTCGGCCCCCGGACCGGCGACCTCCTCTGGGACATCGGCTCCGGCAGCGGGGCCCTGGCCGTGGAGGCCGCCCGCTTCGGCGCGGCGGTCCTGGCGGTCGACAGCGACCCGGCCGCCTGCGCCCGGACCTCGGCGGCGGCAAGGGCGTTCGGCGTGCAGATCCAGGTCGTCGAGGGCTGGGCCCCCCATGTGCTGGAACGGCTGCCGGAACCCGATGTCGTACGGATCGGAGGCGGCGGAGTCCCGGTTGTCACAGCCGTCACCGAACGGCGGCCGGAACGCATCGTGACCCACGCGTCGACGCGGGACGAGGCCGAGGCGCTCGGCGCCGCCCTGGCCGGAAACGGATACACGGTCCGGTGCTCGCTCCTCCAGTCCGTCGAACTCGACACGGCAGCATGGTCGGAGCGCGAACGCTCGGTCGTGTTTCTCCTGTCTGCGCTGCGTTCCGACCTCGCCCCGTGACCCGGTCGGCGTACAGCGAGAGGTAGGCTGGCCGATCGTTGCACCGCGCCCGGACGTTCGTCGCTTCGTTCGTCAATGTCCGGAAAGGGGGACCGTTTTGGCCCCCGTTGTGGTACGGCAGAACCGGGGGATGCGCGACGTGGCGCAGTCCACAGCGGGCCGTGGCGAAATGAGCTGCCGCGGCGGCGAACGGCCGCGAGAATGAAGTATGTCCGCGACCGATTCGTGCCGCGCGGCGAGCCCGCTCGTTCTTGTTGACGAGCGCCGGCGTGCCGTGTTCGGGCGTCCCGGGCGAAGGGCCGAAGGAGCACTGACGATGGGCGAGGGGTACGCATGAGTGACACCGGCCAGATCCCGGTCGAGGGACTGCCGGAGAACGCAGGCACGGTGGAGCAGCCGGGCGTCGCCGCCCCGGACGCCTACACCTACCTCGCTCCCTCCGAGCATGTCTCCGAGGACGACGACATCCTTCTGATGCCGAGCCCGCAGGGTGCCTGGAGCGACCCGCAGGCCGTACCGGCTCCGGGCCAGTACCCCGAGGGCGTCGTCACCCAGGCACCGCTGCCCGCGCAGGGTGCCCACCAGGCCCAGCCGATGGCACAGCCCTACGCCCAGTCGCCCGGCGAGATGCCGACGCAGCCCCAGGGGCCCGTCCAGGTACAGGAGCCCGTTGTGGCCCAGGCCGCCGAGGCGTACGTCGCCCAGCAGGCGGTGGTGGCGGAGCCGCTGCCCGGAAACGGCCAGGGAACGCACGAGTCCGGTGGCCGCGACTCCGGTTCGGTCGACCTGACGGGTGTCCGCATGCCGTCGCCCGCCCCGGCTCCGGCCGCCCAGGCCCAGCCCCAGACGCCGGTGCGCCGACCGCTGCACCGCGGCCCGGCCGTGCCCGACGGCACGCCGTCCTACGGCGGGACGCCGACCGGCGGAGTGGTCCGTTCGCTCGCCGACCGCGGCCCCGCGGGCGCGCCCCAGGCGCAGGCCCGTACCCAGGCCCCGGCGCGGCACGCCGGACCGCCGACCACCGGCCCGGAGTACTTCGAGCTGCCGGGTGACGACGCGTCGGCATTGCCGGGTCCGCAGCTCGGCGAGATCCTGCCGCAGGGCGGCAGCCCGTGGGGGGCCCAGGCCCCTCAGCCCGTGGCAGCAGAATCGGTCGTTCCGGAGCAGGCTGCCCCGGCGGATGTCGTTCAGGAGCAGGTCGTTCCGGAGCAGGTCGTTCCGGCGCCGGTCGCCGAGCCCGTTGCGGAGCAGGCCGCCGAGCCGGTTCAGGCGCCCGCGCCGCAGCCGGTTCAGGCCGTCCCGGCCGTGGCGCCGGAGACCGTGGCCGCTTCCGTCGCCGGACCGGTACCCGCCGCGGTCGAGATGCCCGCCGAGGCGCACGCCGAGGTCCCGGGCGGGATCCCCGCCGAGGCGATCGCGCCGCAGGAGATCGCGGAAGCCGTCCCCATGGGCCAGTTCGTGCCCGTGGAGGGTTCGCTGCCGACGACTCCGCACCTGGCCCCGACGCCCGTGGCCGGGACGAGCGCCGAGGCGGAGCCCGTAGCAGGGCCCGAGCCCGAGGCCGAGGCCGAGGCCGAGCGCGTGCCGATCGCCATGGAGCCCGTGGCGCCGGTGGAGCCCGTCGTGGCAGAGGCGGCCGTCGAGCCTTCCGCGCCCGCTGCGGACGCCGAGCCGATCGAGCCCGTGACGATCGCCGAAGCACCCGTCGTCGTACCCGCGCCCGCCCCCGAGGCCGAAATCCTGACGGTGTCCGAGCCGGAGCCCGAGCAGGGCCCGGAGGTCATCGAGACCCCGGACATCACGCCCGTCACGGACACCGTGGAGTCCGTGGACTCCGTGGAGGACGCCGCCGTCACGGACACCGGTCAGGTGGATTCCGTACAGGCCGAGGCCCTGCCCGTCGAAGTTCCTGCCCAGGAGCCCGCCGAGGCGGTCGAGGTCCAGGCCACTGCCGCTGTCACTGCTGCTGGGCCGGAAGCCGCTGAAGCCGGGACCCCTCAGGTCCAGGGGACCCCCGAGGCCACCGAGCCGTCCGAGGCCGACGAGGCCGAGGTTCCCGCCGGTCCGCCGGCCCCCGGTTACGACGACGCCGAGCGCGAGGCGGTGCTCCGCGTCATGCGTGAGCGCCGTGACATCCGCAACGGCTTCCGCAGCGACCCCATCCCGCACGAGGTGCTGCTCCGCGTCCTCGAAGCCGCGCACACGGCGCCCAGCGTCGGCCACTCGCAGCCCTGGGACTTCGTCGTCATCCGCTCGGCGGAGACCCGTCGCTCCATGCACGAACTGGCACAGCGTCAGCGCGACGCGTACGCCAAGTCGCTGCCCAAGGGCCGCGCCAAGCAGTTCAAGGAACTGAAGATCGAGGCCATCCTCGACACCCCGGTGAACATCGTCGTCACCGCCGACCCCACCCGCGGGGGCCGCCACACCCTCGGCCGGCACACCCAGCCGCAGATGGCCCCGTACTCCTCCGCGCTCGCCGTCGAGAACCTGTGGCTCGCCGCCCGCGCCGAGGGGCTCGGCGTCGGCTGGGTCAGCTTCTTCGACGAGCGCGAGATGGTCCGGGCCCTGGGGCTGCCGGAGCACCTCGAAGTCGTGGCGTACCTGTGCGTCGGTTACGTCGACGAGTTCCCCGAGGAGCCCGAGCTGATGCAGGCGGGCTGGTCCAAGCGCCGCCCGCTGTCCTGGGTCGTCCACGAGGAGACCTACGGCCGCCGCGCCCTGCCCGGCGAGGAGCCGCACGACCTCCTGCAGGAGACCATCTCCAACATCCGCCCGCTGGACGCCAAGGCGCTCGGCGAGGCGTGGGAACGCCAGAAGCGGATGACCAAGCCGGCCGGCGCGCTCGGCATGCTGGAGATCATCTCGGCCCAGCTGTCCGGGCTCTCCCGGCTGTGCCCGCCGCCGATCCCCGAGCCCGCGGCCGTCGCGATCTTCGCCGGCGACCACGGGGTGCACGCCCAGGGCGTCACGGCCTGGCCGCAGGAGGTCACCGGCCAGATGGTCGCCAACTTCCTCGGCGGCGGCGCGGTCTGCAACGCGTTCGCGGCCCAGGTGGGCGCCGAGGTGTGCGTGGTCGACGTCGGCGTGGCCATGGAGCTGCCCGCGACGCCCGGCCTCCTGCCCCGCAAGGTGCGCGCCGGAACGGCCGACTTCACCACCGGTCCCGCGCTCACCCGCGAGGAGGTGCTCGCGGCGATCGAGGTCGGCATCGAGACCGCCCGCGATCTGGTCGCGGCAGGCAACAAGGGCCTGCTCACCGGTGAGATGGGGATCGCCAACACCACGGCCTCGGCCGCGCTGATCTGCGTGTACACGGGCATGGACCCGGCCGAGGTGACCGGTCGCGGTACCGGCATCAACGACGAGATGCACGCCCGCAAGGTGGACGTGGTCCGCCGCGCCCTCGAACTGCACCAGCCCGACCCGGCCGACCCGATCGGTGTCCTGGCTGCCGTCGGCGGCCTGGAGCACGCCGCGATGGCGGGCTTCCTGCTGGGCGGCGCCTCGCTCCGTACGCCCGTCATCCTGGACGGCGTCAGCGCCGGTGCCGCGGCCCTGGTCGCGCGGGCCATCGCTCCCGAGGCTCTCGCCGCCTGCATCGCGGGCCACCGCAGCGCCGAGCCCGGCCATGTCGCCGCCCTCAACAAGCTGGGCCTGCGCCCGCTGGTCGACCTCGACCTCCGCCTCGGCGAGGGGACCGGAGCGCTGCTGGCACTGCCGATCGTGCAGAGCGCGGCGAGGGCGATGCACGAGGTCGCGACGTTCGACTCGGCGGGCGTCACGGAGAAGTAGACCGGCCCCGGGGTTCGGGGGCTCCGCCCCCGGACCCCCGATCCTCGATCGCCGGAGGGGCTGAGGGGCCCCGACCCCGTATCGTGGACCCACCCCCACGAAACCGCACGTCACAGCCGCTCCACCGTCGCAGCGGCCCGCACCCCGCACCGCACGAGGAGTCCGCACCGCCATGGCCGAGCACGCCGATCACCCCGCGTACCCCGTCGGACTGCGCCTGAGCGGGCGCCGCGTCGTCGTCGTAGGCGGCGGCCAGGTCGCGCAGCGCCGCCTCCCCACGCTCATCGCGGCCGGCGCCGACATCACCCTCGTGTCGCCGTCGGCGACCCCGGCCGTCGAGGCGATGGCCGACGCCGGTGAGATCCGCTGGGAGCGCCGCCGGTACGAGGACGGGGACCTGGCCGACACCTGGTACGCGCTGATCGCCTCCGACGACGACGCCGCGAACGACGCCGCGTCCGCCGAGGCCGAGCGCACCCGCACCTGGTGCGTACGGAGTGACAACGCCGATGTGGCGACCGCCTGGACCCCGGCCACCGGCCGCAGCGAGGGCGTGACCGTCGCCGTCCTGTCCACCGACGCCCAGGGCCGCGACCCGCGCCACTCCGCCGCCGTCCGCGACGCCATCGTCGAGGGACTGCGCGACGGTACGCTCGCCGCCCCGCACCACCGGACCCGGCCCACCCCCGGCGTCTCCCTGGTCGGCGGCGGCCCCGGCGACCCCGACCTGATCACCGTGCGCGGCCGGCGCCTCCTCGCCGAGGCCGACGTGGTCATCGCCGACCGGCTCGGCCCGCGCGACCTGCTCGACGAACTGCCGCCGCACGTCGAGGTGATCGACGCGGCGAAGATCCCGTACGGCCGCTTCATGGCGCAGGAGGCGATCAACCAGGCGCTCATCGAGCACGCCAAGGCCGGCAAGGCCGTCGTACGGCTCAAGGGCGGCGACCCGTTCGTCTTCGGCCGGGGCATGGAGGAGGCCCAGGCGCTCGCCGCCGAAGGCATCCCGTGCACCGTCGTCCCCGGAATCTCCAGCTCGATCTCCGTGCCCGGCGCGGCCGGAATCCCCGTCACCCACCGCGGGGTCGCCCATGAGTTCACCGTCGTCAGCGGCCATGTCGCCCCCGACGACGAGCGCTCGCTGGTCGACTGGGCGGCGCTCGCCCGGCTGCGCGGCACCCTCGTACTGCTGATGGCCGTCGACAAGATCGGCGCCATCGCCAAGGCCCTCGTCGCCCACGGCAAGTCCCCGGACACCCCGGTCGCCCTGGTCCAGGAGGGCACCACGGCGTCCCAGCGCCGCGTCGACGCCACCCTGGCGACCGTCGCCGAACGGGCCGCCGCCGAGGACGTTCGTCCCCCCGCGGTCATCGTCATCGGTGACGTCGTCGCGGTCGGCACCGGCATCGTGCCGCTCCCCGCCGAGTAGCCGGCCCGGACACCGCCCGCACCCGCACCGAGTAACCAGCGGTAACGGATCTTCTTCCGATCCGTTGGCACCACACACCGGACAAGGCAGTATCGAACCCGTGGCTGATCTCATCACCGTCGACGACCCCGACGACCCCCGACTGCGCGATTACACCGGACTCACCGATGTCGAACTCCGGCGCAGGCGGGAGCCCGCCGAGGGCCTCTTCATCGCCGAGGGCGAGAAGGTCATCAGGCGTGCCAGGCACGCCGGGTACGAGATGCGCTCGATGCTGCTCTCGGCGAAGTGGGTCGACCTGATGCGGGACGTCATCGACGAGGTCCCGGCCCCGGTGTACGCGGTGAGCCCCGAACTCGCCGAGCGTGTCACCGGCTACCACGTGCACCGGGGCGCGCTCGCCTCGATGCAGCGCAAACCGCTGCCGACGGCCGACGAACTGCTGGCGACGACCTTCGGCGAGGCGGTCACGGGGGCACGCCGCATCGCCGTGTTCGAGGACATCGTCGACCACGCCAACCTGGGTGCCGCCTTCAGGAACGCCGCCGCCCTCGGCATCGACGCGGTCCTCCTCACACCTCGCTGCGCCGACCCCTTCTACCGGAGGTCCGTGAAGGTCTCGATGGGGGGAGTCTTCCAGGTGCCGTGGACCCGGCTGGAGTCCTGGCCGAAGGACGTCGAGGTCCTGCGTTCCGCTGGGTTCGCGCTCGCCGCCCTCTGCCTGAGCGAACGGGCGATCACCCTCGACGAACTCGCCGCGCGCAAGGACGAGAAGCTCGCGCTGGTCTTCGGTACGGAAGGAGCCGGCCTCGCCCCCGGTACCCTCGCCGCGGTCGACGAGCACGTCCGCATCCCGATGGACGCCGGTGTCGACTCCCTCAACGTGGCAGCCGCCTCGGCCGTCGCCTTCTACGCCACCCGGCCGGGAGCGGCCTGACTCCGGCGCGACTCCCGCCCGGCTGCCCGGGGTCAACCGATCGGATGACCCCGGTGTCAGCCTTCCCGCTAGGCACATGAAGCCGGTACGTCGACGGACCGGGCGGGTGTCCGGCCGCAACCTTGATCAGAACGGGACGGCAGCAGCCGGCGGGCCCGAACGCCGGAATCCCCCGAGCGGACGGAGCCGCATCCCGCACCCATCACAGGAGTGACCGGAACGAAGCACGCCAAGAAGACCACGAAGCGTATGCGCGTCGTCATCGGCGGTACGTTGGTCGGCGCCGCCGCTCTCGGTACGTTCGCCGTGGTCTCGGCCAGTGCGGGGTCGTCCCCGAGCACCGCCCCCCGGTCGGCTGCGGGCAAGAACCTGGCCCGGTCCACGCACCTGAGTGCCGACGCGGCCGGCCGGGCCGCACAGGCCGTTCTCGACGCCGCCGCGAAGGAGAACCAGCGGGCCTCCGTCGCCGTCGTCGACCGCAACGGCAACACCATCGTCACCCTGCGCGGCGACGGAGCGGGCCCCCAGGCGTACGAGGCGGCCCAGAAGAAGGCGTTCACCGCCGTCTCCTGGAACGCCCCGACCTCCGAGCTGGTAAAGCGCCTGGAGAACGCCCCCACGCTGAAGGACATCCCGGCACCCTCTTCCTCGGTGGCGGAGTGCCGGTCGACGCGAAGGGCGCGCCGACCGCAGGCATCGGTGTCGCGGGAGCCCCGTCCGGTGACCTGGACGAGAAGTCCGCCCGGGCCGGTGCCGCGGTCCTGGGCAAGTAGTAGGGGCCGTTCCCGGCGGGGAACGTGACAAAGGGCGTGCGGGGCCGTGACGGGCGGGGGACCGCACCCGCCCGTCGCGGACCGGCCCCCGGGAACGCCCGACGGCCCGTCCGGCGGGTCAGGGCGCCGGACAGGCCCTGACCCCGGCGGGCTACCGGCTCTGGCTCTGGCTCTGACCCTGCGTCCGGCCGTCGCTCTGATCGGCACCCAGCCCGCGGGCCGGCCCCTGGCAGCCCTGGGCCGCCGCGATGCCGAGCGCCACCAGGAGCGTCACCACGACGAAGACGACGAGCCGTTGCCGCAGCAGTCGCGGATTGGCGGGACGCAGTCCCGAAGAAGTCGGACGGGCCCCGGGCCGCGTTCCCGGCCGGCCGTTCGCCCCGTTCGTACCCTGCGGGCGCCGCCCGGACCGGGTCGTGTTGCGCGGCGGCTGATGCTGCCGGGGGCGCGAACCACCGGTCCGGGGCGAGCCGGCCCGCGACGACGAGGCCGGCCGGCCGCCCTGCGGTTGCTTCTGCTTCTGCTGACGGGGCGCGGGCGGAGCCGCACGCCGGGTCTGCTGCTCGGTGTACGGGCCGTCGAGACGGCCCGTCGGCCGGTCCAGTTCCTGCGCCGAACGCTGCACGGGCGGCCGGCTCTCGTGCAGCCCCTGCGCCTCCCGCGCCGCGATCTCCTTGAGCCGCATGGAGAGTTGGAGCGTGCTCGGCCGCTCCTCGGGGTCCTTCGCCAGGCATGCGCTCACCAGCGGCGCGAGTGCGTCGTGCACATCGCGCAGCTGAGCCTCCTCGTGCACCACGCGGTACAGCATCACCTCGGAACTGCCGTGCCCGAAGGGCGAGTCGGCCATGGCCGCGTACGCCAGCGTGGCACCGAGCGAGAACACATCGGTCGCGGGCGTCACGGCCGCGCCGCGCACCTGCTCGGGTGCGAGGAACCCCGGCGAGCCCACCGCCGTACCGACATGGGTGAGGGTGGACGCCCCGGTCGCCCAGGCGATCCCGAAGTCGATGATCCGGGGACCCTTGGGGGAGAGGAGGATGTTCGACGGCTTCAGGTCGCGGTGGACGACCCCGGCCTCGTGCACCGCGACGAGGCCCTCGGAAAGCGCGGCCCCGATCGAGGCCACCTCGGCCGCCGACAGCGGGCCCTCCTCGGCCACCTTGTCGTGCAGCGAGGGCCCCGGAACGTACTGCGTGGCGAACCACGGACGGTCCGCCTCCAGGTCGGCGGCCACCAGGCGCGCCGTGCAGCCGCCGCGGATCCGCCGTGCGGCGGACACCTCGCGCGCGAAGCGGGAGCGGAACTCCTGGTCCTCCGCCAGATCCGGGCGGATCACCTTCAGCGCCACCCGCTGGCCCCTCCGGTCCGAACCCAGGTAGACCACACCCATGCCGCCCGCGCCGAGCCGCCGGTGCAGTCTGAACGAGCCGACGACACGCGGGTCCTCGCGCCGGAGCCGCATCATCGCCATGTCTGCCCATCCCCGCTGCCTGGTCCGCCTGACGAGGCACAGCTTACGTACCCGGCGCCCGGGGCGCTCAGAGGCCGCGCCCTCACCGGTAGATCGATTGTCGGTGCGCGGCGCGCCCCCTGACGGGGCATGGAGCCGGGGCGCGTCCGGTACCGGACGCGCCCCGGGCCTCAAGGCGGGTGAGGGCAAGGGCGGTTGGAGCGGTGCCGGACATCCGCGATACGGCGCCGGCCTCGGCCCGGACGGGTACGCGCGGCCCCCTCCGGCGCGGGCGGACCGGCTTCCGGGAACCGGGACGGGCAAGGGTGAGTGAAGTCACGGTGGCCGTCGCAGTGCGTACCGGTGGGCCCGCGTCCAACCGCTCCGGCGCCGCGCGAAGTTCGCCGCCCGCGCGGACGCCCCCTCCGGGATGTCCCCAGGGCCGGGCACACCCGGTCTCCACCCAGGGGAGTACAACGACGGCCCGGGGCTCATCCTCCGGGAGGCCCGGCAATCGGTACGCGGGCATGACGACCGCAGCGCCGCACGTCCCTAATGTTGAGGCCAAGCGGCGGGCGCAATACTCGTCCCCCGAGGTCACACGCCCGCCGCCCCACATCGAGTCAGGAGAGGAAACCATGGCGGACACGGCAACGCGGACCATGATCCGCGCAGGACGCAGGGCCCATGCCTCGTTCGGCAGCCGCCCGTCCTCCGGCACGCGCCACCCACTCGTGGCGACGGCGATGGTTCTTCCCCTGGCGGCCCTGCTCGTGGTCGTCTTCGGCGGCTGGGACGCAGTGGTCACACAGGCGTCGTCCGTGGGCGTGATGCTGGGGCGCTGAGCGGCGCCCCGGGTCCGGAAGAGCGGTCCGGACCGGGACATCCGGCCAACAACCCCGTGGGGACGGGGGTGCGGCGGACGGCAGCGTTTGTCCGGTCAGCTGGGGAGCTGACCGGACATCGCGCTTTCCGGGGGCGTTCGCGGTGCGGCGGCGGTCGCCGCCCGCCCGCGACTCCTCCCGGCGCGCGTACGCTCATCGGCGGACCCGGTGCGGACCGGGCCCACGCCCGTACCAGTCCGCCACCGGGGGAGACCGTGACCACCGCAGTCCTACGCGCGCTGGGCGATCTCGCCCATCGGGCCGCCCACGAACACCCCGGGGACCCCTGCGCCTGCCCGCCCCCTGCGGTGCTCGCGGACCGTGAGGACGGCACGGTGGTCCGCAGCGGGGCCGTCGTCGCCAAGGCCCACGCCGCAGGCACGGACGCCTCCGGCCTGCTCACCCGCCTCACCCTCGCGAACGACCCGCGCCTCACCGGCATCCTGCTCGCCCCGCTGATCCCCGGCCCCTGTGCACCGTCCGCCACTCTCCATGACCGCCCCGTCACGCTCTGGCCCCACGGCCGGCCCGTCGACCCCGGCGACCCCGACGCCGCCCCCTGGGAGGACGCCGCCGTTCTGCTGGCCGGACTGCACCGGACCCCGGCCCCGCCCGCCTTGGCGCTCCCGCCCATGCGGGGCCCCGCGAAGGCCGCGCTCGCCGTCGCCCGGATGCGCGCCGCCCGGCCGGGCGACCCGGCCACCACCCCCGTACTCGAAGCCTGGCACCGCCTGCCGGCCTGGGCCCGCGACGAGGCCACCGCGCCTTCGCACCGCTCGCGCTACCTCTGCCACGGCGATCTGCATCTCGGACAGCTCGTCCGCCACCCGTCCCCGCACGGCCCCTGGTTGCTCATCGACGTCGACGACGCGGGTCTCGGCGATCCCGCCTGGGACCTCGCCCGCCCCGCCGCCTGGTACGCGGCCGGGATCCTGCCTCCCGAGGTCTGGCTCCGCTTCCTGGACGCCTACCGGGCAGCGGGCGGCCCCGCCGTCCGCGCCGAGGGCGATCCCTGGCCGGACCTGGATGTCCCGGCCCGTGCCCTGACCGTGCAGGCCGCCGCACTGGCATTCGCCAAGTCCGCGCAGGAAGGCCGGTCTCCGGATGAGGTGGAGCGGACAATGATCGAAACCTGTGCCCGAATCGCATCTCTCCCGCCCGAGTTGGGCGCCGAACACTCGTCGTAGGCTGAACCGACCGTCGACGGGCAGGAATTCCGGCGACGGCGACCCGAAGGCGAGGAGTGAGCCCAACCATGCAGTGTCCCAAGTGCCACGCACAGATGCACACGTACAACCGCAACGGCATACAGATCGAGCAGTGCAGCGGCTGCCGGGGAATCTTCCTCGACTACGGCGAGCTGGAGTCCCTCACCCGCGTCGAGGCTCAGTGGACGCAGCAGGCCCCGCCCGCACCGCCGGCCCCGCAGGCCTACCCGGCCGCCCCGGCGCCCGCCTGGGGCGCCCCCCAGCACCACGGCGGTCACTACCGGCACAAGAGCTTCGGCCGCATGCTCTTTTCGTCCTGAACGGAGCACCGCCGCTGAGTGCCTGACCGCGGGCCCGGACACCTTCCGTCCGGGCCCGCAGTGCGTCCGCACCGACATGCTGCGTACGACGGAAACGAGAAAGCCCCGGTCGTCGAGACGACCGGGGCTTTCACTGGTGCGCGATACTGGGATTGAACCAGTGACCTCTTCCGTGTCAGGGAAGCGCTCTCCCGCTGAGCTAATCGCGCAGGGTGAACCTGCGTGTACTGCGTGCGCGATACTGGGATTGAACCAGTGACCTCTTCCGTGTCAGGGAAGCGCTCTCCCGCTGAGCTAATCGCGCGGGGATCCTTGCGGATCAGTGGACGATACTGGGATTGAACCAGTGACCTCTTCCGTGTCAGGGAAGCGCTCTCCCGCTGAGCTAATCGTCCTTGGAGGTGGAGACGGGATTTGAACCCGTGTAGACGGCTTTGCAGGCCGTTGCCTCGCCTCTCGGCCACTCCACCACGAGCGGGGGTTCAGGAAGATCCCCCACCTTGTGCGAGCGGACGACCAGGTTCGAACTGGCGACCTCAACCTTGGCAAGGTTGCGCTCTACCAACTGAGCTACGTCCGCTTGTCTTTCCCGGTCCGCTTGCGCGTCCCGGCGACGTGTTGAACTCTAGCGGATTCCCGGGCCAGTACAAAAACGCGTTTGTGCAGCGTGCTGAGGTGCGCTCGCGCCGGGGCAGCTCATCGCGCGCCGTCCTAGACTCGACGACGTGCACGACCTCGCTCCGATGGCCCGCTTCGGCGGCCTCCTCGCGTCCGATCTGCAGGACGTGACCAGTGATCCCGCAGCCCTCCAGTCGTCCGGCTTCTGGGCCGTGTCCGCCGATTTCGAGGGCCGTCTCGTCTGCGCGCGCTTCGGCTCCGTACGTACCCGCGCGGTGCCCGTCCCCGTGCCGGGCGCCTGGCGCGGGCCCGCGACCGGTGACTGGACCTCGTCCCTGGACCGCGCCTCGTACATCGCGGGCGTGCGGCGGATCCGCGAGTACATCGCGGCGGGCGAGGTGTACCAGGCCAACCTCTGCCGGGTGCTGACCGCGCCGCTGCCCGATCCGGGCGCCGCGGACGTGGACGCGCTGACCGCGCTGCTGGCCCGCGGCAATCCCGCCCCGTACGCGGGGACGATCCGGCTGCCCGCGCACGGCGTGGAGATCGCCACCGCGTCCCCCGAGCTCTTCCTGGAGCGCAACGGCCGGACCGTCGAGTCGGGGCCGATCAAGGGCACCGGGCGGACCGAGGACGATCTGCTGGAGAAGGACCACGCCGAGAACGTGATGATCGTCGACCTGGTCCGCAACGACCTGGGCCGGGTCTGCGCCACCGGATCGGTCACCGTTCCCGACCTCTGCGTGGTCGAGAAGCATCCCGGCCTGGTCCACCTCGTCTCGACCGTGCGCGGGGAGCTCGCAGAGGGCGCCGGCTGGCCCGAGCTCCTCGGCGCCGCGTTCCCGCCCGGCTCCGTCACCGGGGCACCCAAGTCCAGCGCCCTGCGGATCATCGAGGAGCTGGAGACCGCACCGCGCGGGCCCTACTGCGGAGGCATCGGCTGGGTCGACGCCGACCGCCGCACCGCCTCGCTGGCCGTCGGCATACGCACCTTCTGGATCGACCGGACCGGTCCCGCCCCGGTCCTCCGCTTCGGCACCGGGGCCGGCATCACCTGGGGCTCCGACCCGGAACGCGAGTGGGACGAGACCGAGCTCAAGGCGTCCCGGCTGCTCGCTGTAGCGTCGGGCGCCCACGACACAACCGGAAGGACCGCGTGATGAGGATTTGGGTCAACGGCGAACTGCGCGACGCCGAGGACGCCAGGGTGTCCGTGCTCGACCACGGGCTCACCGTGGGGGACGGCATATTCGAGACGGTCAAGACCGTCGACGGCAGGCCCTTCGCCCTCACCCGCCACCTCGACCGGCTGACCCGCTCGGCCCGTGGCCTCGGACTCCCCGACCCCGACCTCGACGAGGTACGGCGAGCCTGCGCCGAAGTCGTCGACGCCAACCCGATGGCCCTCGGCAGGCTCCGCATCACCTACACCGGCGGGCTCTCCCCGCTCGGCTCCGACCGAGGAGACGCCGGCCCCGGCCTCGTCGTCGCCCTCGGCGAGGCGGCCCGCCGGCCCGACACCACCGCCGTGATCACCGTTCCCTGGACCCGCAACGAGCGCGGTGCGCTCACCGGCCTCAAGACCACGTCGTACGCCGAGAACGTCGTCGCCCTCGCACGCGCCCACGAGCACGGCGCCACGGAGGCGCTCTTCGCCAACACCGCCGGTCAGCTCTGCGAAGGCACCGGGTCCAATGTCTTCGTCGTCCTCGACGGGCAGCTGCACACCCCGCCGGTCGCCTCCGGCTGCCTGGCCGGGATCACCCGCGCGCTGGCCGTGGAGTGGACGGGCGCGCAGGAGACCGAGCTGCCGTTCGACATCCTGGAGCAGGCCGAGGAGATCTTCCTCACCTCCACCCTGCGCGATGTGCAGGCCGTGCACCGGGTGGACGGCCGGGAGCTGCCGGGCGGCCCCGGACCGGTGACCGTCAAGGCCATGCGGATCTTCGACGAGCGGGCCGGGAACGACCTCGACCCGTAGAACCGGGCCACGTCCGAACCGGAAATCGGGTGACGGGCCGGGCCGAAGCGGATAGAACATCTCCGATGACCACCACCCTCCGGCCGACCGGGCCGATCCAGCAAGGCGCCGATGGTGCGCAGTTCCGCGCGTACGACGTGTGCGACAACGGGCGGCCTGTCGGCGCCGTCGAGATCGGCACCGATCCGGGATTCGGCGCGAAGGCGGGCGTGCTGCGCTCACTGCGCATCGACGAGTCCCGCCGCAGGCGAGGCCGCGGCACCATCGCGGCGCTGGCCGCCGAAGAGGTGCTGCGCGGCTGGGGCTGCACCCGGATGGAGCTGTCGGTCCCGGCGGACGACACGGCGGGGCAGGGGCTGGCCACCGCGCTGGGCTACACCGAGCGCAGCAGGAACATGGTCAAGGAACTGGCACCGACCCCGCCCGTCCTGCCCGGCGCCGTCACCGCCCGGCCGATGACGGACGAGGAGTTCGCGCAGTGGGAGCGCCACGCGATCACCGGCTACGCGCAGACCTGGATCGAACGCGGCGTCCCCGCGGACCAGGCCATGAGGAAGGCCGAGACCGGCCGCGCCCAGAACCTGCCGCACGGCCTCGCCACCGAGGGAACGCATCTGCACGTCCTCACGCACGAGGACGAAGTCGTGGGGCACGTCTGGGTGGCGCGGCACGAGATGCATCCGGGGATGCTGGTGGGCTACGTGTTCGACGTGGAGGTGCGCGCGGAGTTCCGGGGGCTGGGGTACGGCCGGGCGCTGATGCTCCAGGCGGAACGCATCGCGCTCGACGCGGGCGACGGCAGGCTGGGCCTGCATGTGTTCACATCCAATACGCCCGCCCTGCGGCTGTACGAGTCGCTCGGGTACCGGACGACTCAGTACAACCTGGGCAAGAACCTCTGAGGGCGGGCACGCTCAGCGCGCTCAGTCCCGCTCGGCGAGCAGCCGGTCGGCGATCTCCTCGATCCGTTCGCGCAGCCCGTCCTGGCTCTTGCCGCCGTCCAGCCGCTCGTCGCCGATCACATACGTCGGGGTGCCGGTGACCCCGATCGCCTTGCCCTCGGCCTGGTCGGCGTCGACGATCAGCATGTGGCGTCCGTCGATCAGAGCGGTGTCCATCTCCTCGGCGTCCAGGCCGAGTTCCCGTGCCACCTCGACGAGCAGCGGCTCGCCGGTGCGGGAGAGATCGGCGGTACGGGCGAGCACCGCCTCGATGTAGGGCCAGTCCTTGCCCTGCGCCGTCGCCTCCTCGGCGGCCTGCGCGGCGGCGTAGGCGTGCTTGTGCTTCTCCAGCGGGAAGTGCCGCAGCCGTACCTCCAGCCGGTCGCCGTACTTGGCCCGCAGGGCGTGCACATCGGTGAGGGCCTGGTGACAGTCGGGGCACTGGAGCTCGCACCAGACGTCGAGGACGACGGGGGCCGCAGGGGTGGAATCGCTCATGCGGCCAGTCTCCCAGGGCTCGCGCGAGCCTCCCAATCGGCACCCGGTCCCGCCGGGGCTCCGTACGCCCGGCGCGCCGCCGATCGGCACCTGGGGAGGATCCCGGCCCTGAAATGTCCCTGATGCGGTCCCGGATCGTGGCCGCCGGGCCGGTCACCGGTGCAGGATGGAAGGGACGTTTCCCCGTGCGCCTGGAGGCCCCGATGCTTGCCGAGACCATCTGCTCCGCGGTGTCCGCTGCGGGCCTGGGCATCGCCGCCGTCACCGCCTGGCGGAAGCGCTTCCTCGCCGCGACCCGGATCGCCGCCTACTCCCTGGTCCCGATCGCCCTGGTCCTGACCGGGATCGTGGACTGGGTCGCCGGGATCGCCTTCAAGCCGAGCGTCTGGCTCGGTTTCGGGCTGCTCGCGGTGGCCTGGCTGCTGTTCACGACGACCCGGGCGGTCGAGCGCCGCGGCGGCGGCACCCGCAAGGAGCGCCGGGCCGCCGCGCGGGCGGCGCAGGGCGAAGCGGTCGCCCCCGCGGCCTCGGCCCCGTCCCTGGGGGCGGGGCTCCCGGGGACCCTGGCGCAGCAGCCGAAGACAAAGTCCCGGCAGCAGTCAGCCTCGCCGGGCGAGGACTTCAGCGACATCGAGGCCATCCTGAAGAAGCACGGCATCTGACCCCGGCCCCCCGCCCCCGGCCCGGAGGGCCGTGCCCGGGCGCCGTCCGTACGATGGGGACACGCCGCGGTCCGGCGCGGCCGAAGGCATCAGTGGGGCAGGACAAGTGGCGCGTGTGGCAGGGATCAAGGATGTGGCCCGGCAGGCCGGCGTCTCCGTGGGCACCGTGTCCAACGTGATCAACCGGCCCGAGGCCGTGCTGCCGCAGACCCGTGCCCGGGTGCTCGCCGCCATCGAGGAACTCGGCTACGTACGCAGCGAGTCGGCGCGCCAGCTCCGGGCGGGCCGCAGCCGGATCATGGCCCTGCTCGTCCTCGACATGGGCAATCCGTTCTTCGTGGACGTGGCCCGCGGTGCCGAGCGCGCCGCCCGGGAGGCCGGTCTCGGCGTCATGGTGTGCAACAGCGACCAGAGCCCGGCGGAGGAGGCCGAGTACCTCGGGCTCTTCGCCGAACAGCGGGTCTGCGGCGTCCTGGTCACCCCGGCCGACGCGACCGGCCGGAACCTGGAGGCGTTCGGCCGGCACGGGATTCCCTACGTGCTGGTGGACCGGGTGGCGTCCTCCATGGACACCTGCGCGGTCTCCGTCGACGACGTCCGCGGCGGCGCCCTCGCCGTCGGCCATCTGGTCTCGGCCGGTCACCGCTCGGTGGCGTACGTCAGCGGCCCCGGAGACCTCCATCAGATCCGTGACCGGCGCGAAGGCGCCCTCGCGGCCCTCGCGGACGCCGGGCTGCCGCCCGAGGCGCTCGTCGAGATCCCTTCCGGCCGGCTGGACGTGGCGGCGGGCCGCGACGCCGGCGCCCGGCTGCTAGGCCTGGTGCCGCGGCCGACCGCGGTGTTCTGCGCCAACGACCTGCTCGCCCTGGGGGTGCTCCAGGCGCTGTACGCGGCGGGCGTCAGGGTGCCGCAGGACATCTCCATGGTCGGTTACGACGACATCGAGTTCGCCGCCGCCGCCGCCGTACCGCTCACCTCGGTCCGCCAGCCCGCGGTCGTGATGGGCCGGATGGCCGCGGAGCTCCTGCTGGAGGAGTCGGACGACGAGGACGGCACCCACGAACACCGCAGTGTGGTGCTCCAGCCGGAGCTCGTGGTGCGGGCCTCCAGCTCGATGCCGGGCTGATATCGCGGAACGCGGACCGCTGGGGAATGCGCGGTCGCACCACGAATTCGCCGCGTACGAGGCGGTGTTGACCGGACGGGCGGGCCGTCGGCCGGTGCTTTGGGGTTCCGTTCGGGGGAGTTGGGGGGCGGGGCGCTCGGGGCGCGGCACCGAATGTGTGGCGGGTGGTCGGACGCCAGAGCGAATCCAGGCCGCTCCGGGGGTGGGTGAACTCCCGGTACGAAAAGGCGTGTTGATCGCCAACGAGGGCCGGTCTGAGTCATGATCGTCTCGCGATGGTCGACACCTCCCGGGGCGATGTCCCCGCAAGCCCTGCCGAAGAGCCGCGCGGCTGCCTCTTCGCGCTTTCCCAGCCCCCTTTGATGATCTTCCTCGCGGTGGTCGGCAGTCTGTTGCTGATGGCCGCGGTGCACGATCTCTTCATGCTGTGAACGGTCAGCCGGCCGCTTCCTTGCGGCGTGCCCGGTACGCGGCCACATGCAGACGGTTGCCGCAGGTGCGGCTGGAGCAGTAGCGGCGGGAACGGTTGCGGGACAGGTCGACGAAGGCGTGCCGGCAGTCCGGCGCCTCGCACCGTCGCAGCCGTTCCTGCTCGCCCGCCACCACGATGAAGGCCAGTGCCATGCCGCAGTCGGCCGCGAGGTGGTCGGCGATCGACGCGTCCGGGGCGAAGTAGTGCACATGCCAGTCGTAGCCGTCGTGATTGCTGAGCTGCGGCGTGGTGCCGGCTGCGGCGACGAGCGCGTTGACGAGCGAGGCGGCGGTCTGTGCGTCGTCCGTCGCGAAGATCTCGGCGAAGCGCGCCCGTACGTCCCGTACGGCCCGCAGGTCCTTCTCGTGGAGCTCGCCCACGCCGCTGATGCGATGGCGCCGCGCGAAGTCGTAGAGCGCCGCGATGTCGGCGAGGCCGTCGCCCGGCTCGTCCTCGGGTTGCCCGCTCCCCGGCGGTTCGCTCTCCGGTGCGGTGTTCATCAATTCGATCACCGTGTCGAGGGCGATCCGGGTGTCGTGGGGGATCAGCACGCTTTCGCTCCCTGCCTCCGGCGGGCGGGTGTCCGCCGATGCGGGCTGACTCTACTGGCTCGGCCGCGGCGCACAGCGGCCCGAGAGCGCCCGTGGCAGGTCCGGAGAGCGGATACCGGCCATGGGCGGGTATTCCTGGCCGGTGAGTGTCCGTCCGGGGCTGAGGGGGGCGCCGCGAGTCCCTCGGGCGCGCACCGGCGCCGTCACCACGGTGGATTCCGTGATGACGGCGCAGGTGTCATCCCTATGAGGTTTTCCGCGCGGCGCCGTCTCCCCGAGTCGGACGGCGCCGCGCAGCTCTCGGCCTGGCTCAGCTCTCGGCCAGGATGTGTGAGAGCTCCGTATCGAGGTCGAAGTGACGATGCTCGGTGCCTGGCGGAACCGCGGCGTCGGTCCGCTTCAGGAACGACTCCAGGGCTCTCGCCGGGGCTTCGAGCAGGGCTTCGCCCTCTGGGGAGCTCAGCGCGATGCAGACGACGCCCTGGCCGTGACTACGGGATGGCCAGACGCGGACGTCTCCGGTGCCGGTGGGCCGGTGCAGCCCCTCGGCAAGGAGGTCGCGGGCGAATACCCATTCGACCGTCTCCTCCGCTCCGGTATGGAAGGTGGCGTGCACGGCATACGGATCGGCCGTGTCATACCGCAGGCCCGCGGGTACAGGCAGTGAGGACTCGCTCGACACAACGAGGCGCAGGTGCAGCTCGCAGCTGACCGTGGTGTTCATAAGCGCCAGGGCCTTTCGCTCAGTGTGCGCTCGGGGATTCGCACGTCGGCGAAATCGACATGCCACCTACGGTGGCGTTGTAAACCCCTCTGACCTTTTTGTGTTCCTTCAGGTAGCTCGTACGGCGGTGTGTAACTTTCGGTTATGCGGCCATTCCGGTGACGAAGGCCGTTCCGGTAGGTTGGCTGTCATGAATGCGGAGCGTGACGTGCGGAACGGGGACGCCGCACCGGCGACACCGGTGTCCGGCGCGGGGGACAGGACGGACGGCGTGACGGGTGAGGTCACCGAGGGTGTGACCAAGGAACGGGAGCTCGGTTCCCGGGCGCCCGGGTTCATCAAGGCGTCCAGGACGCTGCACCTGAGCTGGCAGGTCGGCGTCTTCGTCGTCGGCTTCGCCGTGGTCGTGGCGGGCATCATCATGCTTCCGCTGCCCGGACCCGGCTGGCTGGTGATCTTCGGCGGCATGGCGATCTGGGCGACCGAGTTCGTCTGGGCGCAGCTGGTGCTCCGCTGGACCAGGCGGAAGGTGACCGAGGCCGCCCAGCGGGCGCTCGACCCCAAGGTCCGGCGGCGCAACATCATCCTCACGTCGATCGGCCTGGTGATCATCGCGGTGCTGGTGGGGATCTACGTCTGGAAGTTCGGCATCACCATGCCGTGGAAGATTCACGAGTGACCCGGTGGTGGTCATGGGGCGCCGCTGACATGGGGTAATGTTTGGCCTGCGCCCGGGCGATTAGCTCAGTGGGAGAGCGCTTCGTTCACACCGAAGAGGTCACTGGTTCGAACCCAGTATCGCCCACCCCGGACAGAGGGCCCGTGAGACCGCAGAGTCTCACGGGCCCTCTGCGTTTTCCGTTCCCGGCCGGCCGCGGGTCGTCGCCGGGTCCTTCGCGGCGATTCACAAGCGCTTTCGTGAACGATTCAATCCATGCGGTGGCGGACGGTCCGGGTCCGCAAATCGAGGAGTGGTATCCGGATATCGCGGTCGGCACGATCGGGCGGCCACGGGAATTCCCGGAAAGAGTTCGGTCCCCGGCGTCCGTGAGCAATGCCACGGACGATTCGAGAACCACGCCGGGAATTCCCGCAGAGGCGACGCCGGGGCGCGAACTGCTCGATTTCACGGGCGAGTTCGCGCGAGCGCCTGCCATGCGACGTTGCGTCAGCGCATCCGGCCCACGGTCTCCTTCAGCCTCCGCGCATCGCGCAGCCGCTGCTCGTACGTCGCACCGACCACCAGCAACAGCAGCCCGGCCAGGGCGGGCGGCAGCCAGCGCGGCAGCGCGCCGACCACCTGGACCACGTACGGCGCCAGTTCGTGCACGGCGTCCAGGGCCAGCACCGCGCCACCGACCAGCAGCAGTGCCTGGAGCCCCAGCCGCGCGCCCGCCAGGGTGATCACCAGGGCCGCCACCCCGAGCAGCAGCGGCCGCAGCCAGTGCGGATCGACCCAGGCCGCGAAGAGGCTCGGGACCAGCGTCGCCGAGAGACCCGCCCCGTACGCCGTCCACGACGACGCCTCCGGGTCGCGACGCCGGCGCAGCACACCGACCGCCAGGGCGGGGACCGTCACCGGCAGCGTGTACGCCTCCGGGGCCGAAACCCCCGAGGCCGTCAGCCGCACCCAGGTCGCCAGGACGAACAGCGCCACCGCCAGGTACCCGGCCACCGGCCGACGCTCGGCCCGTACGGCAGTGCCCGCCGCCAGCACCCCGCACAGCGCCAGCACCAGCGCCAGGAAGGGCCCGTCGGGCACCGCCATGATCGTCGCCACCACGGCCGACAGGGCCCCGGTCAGCTCGACGGGAAGAGCCTGCGGGCGGTTCCGCAGCCGGGCACCGAGCAGTACCGTCACCACGGGGACGGCAAGCATCAGCGGCGCCGCCCGGTAACCGGCGAGTTCCAGTGACGCGCCGGCCGCACGGGCGAGCACCATCGCGCACAGCACGGCCCCGCACGCCGGCACCGCCTGCGCGATCCGCAGTGCCCCTGCAGCACGCGCCGCCCGGGCGTCCGGCAGCTCCCGTTCCAAAATCGCGGCACCGTCGAGCAGCACCGCGGCGGCCCCGAGCACCAGCAGCAGCACCGAGAACACCGCGTACGTCGCGGCCTGGGCCGCGAGCGAGAGGAGCCCCGCGCTCACCGCGCCGGCCAGGCCGCACACCAGCGCGGTCGTCCCCACGGGGCCCGTCCCGCGGCGCAGAGCCCGTACCGCCACCGCGAACACCGCGGCGACCAGCACCGACTGCACCGACACGGACGCCGCGTACGAGAGCCCCAGCACCGCGGGCAGCGCGGTGAGCCCCGCCCAGCAGAGGGCCGTCGCCGCGGCCCCCGCCGCACTCCGCCAGGCCGGACCCGGCGAGACCACCGCCCCGGCGACCCGCACCAGCCGGGGCCAGGCCCGGTGCGCCAGCCCGAACAGACCGGCCACCACCAGCAACACCACCGGGGACGCGGCCGACCGGGACCACGCCAGGCCCTCCGTGCCCAGCGCACCCCGCACACCGCCGTCGGGAGCGCCGGTCCACACGCGGGCCAGCTGCGACGCCGTACCCAGCAGCGACATGCCTACCGGCGGCACCGCGGCCAGCACCGCCGCCGCGGTCACCGCCGACGAGGCCCACACCAGACCCTGGCCGACCGGACGGGGCAGCGGTGCGCGCACGGCCGCCAACAGCGCCACACCGCACAGCAGATACACCGGCACCGACCAGTGCCAGTCCACTCCGGCACGCAGCACACCACCCACCGCCGCCACACCGGACAGCCCGGCCAGCACACCGCCGGCCACCGCGAGACCCTGGGGGCCTCTCGTTTGGATCACGCCGGGCTCGCGTGCCCCGGTGCCTGATCCGGCCTGATCCAAACGAAAGCCCCGGGGCGCGCGCCACGCTCCGAACAGCGCGAGCGCTGCGCCCGCGAGCAGGAGCGCGGCCGGCGCCACCGCACCCGACGCCGCCTCGGCGGACACCGACTGTCCCAGGGCCACCAGCAGTCCCAGCAGGCCCGTCGTCCAGCAGCCGACACAGGCCGTCACCCGGACCGCGACGCCCGGCCCCCGCAGCGCGATCGCGCAGTCCAGCGCCGCCGTCAGCAGCAGTGCCCAGCCGAACACCAAGGCACCCGCGCCGGCCGACCAGGCCCACAGCAGCAGCGGCAGCTGAGCACTCACCACCGCCAGGGGCAGCGGCAGCCGCAGCCGGCCGAGCAGCAGCCCGTACCCGCCCCACAGCACCGCCAGCACCGCCGAGGCGGCCGAGGCGTAACCGGGCCCGTCGGCCTCCGGCACCGCCACCCGGTGCAGCGCGTAGGCGTCGAGGATCATCAGCACGGAGGCCAGAGCACCCAGCGACTCGGCCGTCGCGGACAGCCCGCGACGCAGCAGCACGGCGGGAGCGGCGAGCGCCGCGAGCGTCACCACGGCGAGCACCGCCGAACGGCCGGCGATCCCCATGTGGCCCCAGCTGACCAGGGTGAACGCGGTCGCCGCGATCGTCAGCAGCAGACCGCCCAGGGTGAGCAGCACGTTCTGCGCACTGCGCGGTCCGGTCTGGGCGGCAGGAGGTCCGAACGGGGCCGCGAACGGCGCGGCGGGCCGGGCCGGCGACGGCGGACCGAACGGAGCGGCGAGCTGCGGGGCCGACGGCGCGCCGGGAGGCCCGGCGGGCGGCGTCAGCACGCTCAGCAGCCAGGCACGACGAATCAGCAACTGGGACCGGCGGGCGTCCAGCCGGGCCAGTTCGCGATCGAGGAGCGCCAATTCCTCGGCGGGTGGGGGCACATGTTCCATGGACGCGAGTGTGGCGCGAGCCACAGGTTCGGACATGCGCTCGGATACTCAGTTCCCCGGCTGAGTACGCGCAGACTGGATCCATGGACTGGAGCCACTACCGATTCGTGAGTATCTGGGACCTTCCCGCCCCGCCCGACGCCGTGTACGAGATCCTCGAACGCGCCGATGACTACCCGCGCTGGTGGCCGCAGATCCGCGAGGTCACCCCGGTCGACGGCATCACCGGCACCACCCGCATCCGCTCGCTCCTCCCGTACGACCTCGTCATGACCGTCCGCGAGCGCCGCCGCGACCCCCGGGCCGGGGTCATCGAGGCGACGCTCAGCGGCGATCTGGACGGCTGGGTCCGCTGGACGGTCACCCGGCACGGCGGTGGCAGCCGGGCCGTCTACGAGCAGGAGGTCGAGGTGCACCGGCGGCTGATGCGGCTGCTGGCGGTCCCCGGACGCCCGGTGTTCCGGGTCAATCACGCCCTGATGATGCGTGCCGGGCGGCGGGGTCTCACAGCCAGGCTGGAAGTGGTTTGAACCGGACCCCGGGAGCCCTGTATGGTTCAACCCGTTCCCGGGCGATTAGCTCAGTGGGAGAGCGCTTCGTTCACACCGAAGAGGTCACTGGTTCGAACCCAGTATCGCCCACCCGGAAGAAGCCGGTCCGTCAGCAGAATCGACGGACCGGCTTCTGCGTGTGCAAAAACAGGGGCCGGGCACCCTCTCATGCCGCTGCAGGCAGCTCCGGGCGCAGCGGCCAGGCCGGATCCACCGCCTCTGTCGTGCCGTTCTTCGCGAACCACGCCTGCAGTCCACGCGCTTGTGCCGCATGCCACGCGGCCTGCAGGGTGTGCAGCTCCGGCGGGGTCAGCCGCTCCAGCCGGGACGAGAACCGCCGCCCCACCGCACGCACCAGCTCCAGCGAGGCCGCCGCATCGGCTGCCGCATCATGGGCGCCGTCGAGCACCACTCCGTACAGCTCGCACAGATCGGTGAGGGTCCGCCGCCCCTTGCGGTAGCGGTCCAGATGCTTGTCGAGCACGCGCGGATCCAGCACGCACAGCGGGGAGTTCTGCAGATACTTCCCGAGCGACGAGGCACGGTGGCGCTTCAGCTCGCGGTCCAGCAGCGTCAGGTCGAACGGCGCGTTCATCACGACCAGCGGGCGTCCGGCCGCGCACTGCTCGGCCAGCGCGCGGGCTATCTCCTCCACCACCGGCGCCGGCCAGCGGCCGTTGCGCTGAAGGTGATCGTCGGTCAGACCATGGATCTCGGTCGCCCCCACGGGCACCGGTATCCCCGGATTCACCAGCCAGCGGGTGACGCGCATCCGCCCGCCCGCCGCGTCCTGGACGACCAGGGCGGCCGAGACGATCCGGTCCCCCTCGACGTCGACTCCTGTTGTCTCGGTGTCAAAAGCGGCCAGCGGCCCCTCGTACCAGTGAGTCATCCCCGAACTCCTCGTGCCCGAACGGCAGATGTGTGATTCCTCTGCCCGGTCCGGTGATACCCGCGCCCTTTGCCTCGTACGCCGTTTGCGGGCCGTCCCGTGCGGTGACAACACAGGTGAGGGGAACGGAAGTTGTCCGCTGCCCCCGACCGGAGAACCGATCGGCACAGCCCGGAAGGCACACGCAGCCATGGCGCTCGCGCAGCCCGAACCGAGCGGGCTGCTGTCACAGCGGTCCGAACCGCTGCGCGGCACACTCGCAACCACCGCCTGCATGGAGACGCTCCAGGTGGGCTATCTGCACGCGGTCGCGGCCGCGGCGGGGTGCTCCCTGTCGCAGCCCTTCCCCGACAACGGCATCGACTGGCACGTCAGCCACGGCGCGCCGGGCCATGCCGTGGACGACGAAGTGACCATAAAGGTCCAGCTCAAATGCACGTACCAGGTTGCGCCGAACCCGCCGGGGCCGACGTTCGCCTTCACGCTCGACAACGCCCACCTCGTCAAGCTCGCCCGGACACCGGTGTCGGTGCACAAGATCCTCGTGGTGATGATCGTGCCGCGCAGCCAGGACGACTGGCTGCGCGCCGGGCATGACCGGCTCGACCTGCGGCACTGCTGCTACTGGACCAACCTGGCCGGCCACGCGGTGACGGGCCGGCACCGGACCACCGTGCGGATCCCCACCTCGCGCATCTTCGACGACCGGGCGCTGTGCGAGATCATGACCCGCGTAGGGGCGGGAGGGAGACCTTGATGCACCGGCCGATGGGCACATACGACGACTACGGTGACTGCGCGGACGGAACGATCCCGTCAGCCACCCGCCCGCACCCCGCGGAGTCCGCGGGGCCCTGGTCCGATGCTCCCGGCCTCCAGGGAGGCGTCCCGGACCCGGCGCGGGTCGACCCCGCGGTCCTCGGCGCCCTGCTCGGCCGGCACGGCTGGCGGCGCCGGGGCGGGGCGGCCGGGCGCTACAGCCGGTGGACCCCGCCGGGCCCACCCGCCCCGCCCGGCGGCGGGACGAGCCTGTTGGTCCCCGACACCACCGCCTTCCCCGACAGCGAGGACCTCCTCGCCGAGGCGCTGACCGCGCTCGCCCGCAGCGCCGCACCCTCCGCCCGTGAGGTGCTGGTCTCGCTCGCCGTGCCCAGCGACGAGATCCGCTGGTGGCGAGAGGTCCCCGAGACGGTCGCGGGCGCGGCGGGCTGGACCGGGGCCGAGCGGCTGCACACGGCCGCCCGGCAGATACTGCTCGCCGGGGCCCTAGCCGTACGTGCGAACACCGGCTACCACGGCGCACGCCACCGCCGCAGGGCCAGGGCCGCGCTCGACGGCATCCTCGTCGGGCCCGCGCCCGGCGGCCGGGAGCTCGCCGCGTTCGTGCCGGTCGAACCGGGCCGGGCCGTCGCCGTACGGCTCCACCAGGCGCTGCACGCCGCCCGGGAGGCCGTGGACTACCAGCGGGCCACCGGCGGCTACGAAGCCTTCGACACCGCCGTCGAGGCGGGCGTCAGCCGGGAGCTGACCGAGGCCGTCGTCGCACTCGTCCAGGGCTCGGAAGGGGCCGGGATCGCCCTGGAGTGGGCGCCCGCCGCCGGTACCCCCGAGGGCTGCCCGGCCCGGCCCGAGCCGGTGGAGTTCTCCCCCGGCGATCTGCCGGCCCTGCGCCGGGCGGGCGCCCGCTACCTCCACGACGAGCCCGCCATGACGGTCCGGATCACCGGCGCCGTCGTCCGGATGCGCCGCTCGGCGCCGCGCGGCCCCGGGGTCGTGCGGCTGCGGGTGCTGGCGGGCGCCGAGGTGCCGCACGTACGGCTGGAGCTGGACGAGGAGGCGTACCGGATCGCCGGCCACGCCCATCTGGTGGGGCTGCCGATCCGGGTGGAGGGCAGGCTGGAGAGCCGCGGCGGCTTCCGGCGGCTGACGAGGACCTCGCACGTCGTGCCCGTGCAGGTCGACGAGGCGGAGCGGGACCGGCTGATGAAGTCGCTCCAGGAGAACGTCGACCTTTTCGAGGAGGCGTGCACCGGCGAATAGGGCGCTGGGGGAGGGCCCTGCGGGGGAGCGGTGGGGCCGGCTGCCCGAACCGTTTCGCAGAGGGGGCCCGCTCCTCGGTACGATTCGTATCGCACGCGCATTACGCATGCGTGCGTTCCCCCTGAGTCAGGAGAGACCGGTGTCAGACGTCCGTGTGATCATCCAACGCGATTCCGAGCGGGAAGAGCGCGTGGTGACGACGGGCACTACGGCAGCCGAGCTCTTCCCCGGCGAGCGCACCGTCGTCGCCGCCCGGGTCGCCGGTGAGCTGAAGGACCTCGCGTACGCAGTCGCCGACGGCGAGGTCGTCGAGCCCGTCGAGATCTCGTCCGAGGACGGCCTGAACATCCTGCGGCACTCCACCGCGCACGTCATGGCGCAGGCCGTGCAGCAGCTCTTCCCCGAGGCCAAGCTCGGCATCGGTCCGCCGGTCAAGGACGGCTTCTACTACGACTTCGATGTCGAGAAGCCCTTCACTCCCGAGGACCTCAAGGCCATCGAGAAGAAGATGCAGGAGATCCAGAAGCGGGGCCAGAAGTTCTCCCGCCGGGTCGTGACGGACGAGGCCGCCCGCGAGGAGCTGGCCGACGAGCCGTACAAGCTGGAGCTCATCGGAATCAAGGGCTCCGCGTCCTCGGACGACGGCGCGGACGTCGAGGTGGGTGGCGGCGAGCTGACCATCTACGACAACCTCGACCCGAAGACCGGCGACCTGTGCTGGAAGGACCTCTGCCGGGGCCCGCACCTGCCGACCACCCGGTTCATCCCGGCGTTCAAGCTGATGCGCAACGCCGCGGCGTACTGGCGGGGCAGCGAGAAGAACCCGATGCTCCAGCGCATCTACGGCACCGCCTGGCCCACCAAGGATGAGCTCAAGGCCCACCTGGAGTTCCTGGAGGAGGCCGCCAAGCGCGACCACCGCAAGCTCGGCAACGAGCTCGACCTCTTCTCCTTCCCGGACGAGATCGGCCCCGGTCTCGCGGTCTTCCACCCCAAGGGCGGCATCATCCGCCGCGCCATGGAGGACTACTCGCGCCGTCGGCACGAGGAGGAGGGCTACGAGTTCGTCTACTCCCCGCACGCCACCAAGGGCAAGCTCTTCGAGAAGTCCGGCCACCTGGACTGGTACGCCGACGGCATGTACCCGCCCATGCAGCTCGACGACGGGGTGGACTACTACCTCAAGCCGATGAACTGCCCGATGCACAACCTGATCTTCGACGCGCGCGGACGCTCCTACCGTGAACTGCCGCTGCGCCTCTTCGAGTTCGGCACGGTGTACCGGTACGAGAAGTCCGGCGTGGTGCACGGTCTGACCCGCTCCCGCGGCTTCACGCAGGACGACGCGCACATCTACTGCACCAAGGAGCAGATGGCCGAGGAGCTCGACCGGACGCTCACCTTCGTCCTGAACCTGCTCCGCGACTACGGTCTGACCGACTTCTACCTGGAGCTCTCCACCAAGGACCCGGAGAAGTTCGTCGGCTCCGACGAGATCTGGGAAGAGGCCACCGAGACGCTGCGCCAGGTCGCCGAGAAGCAGGGGCTGCCGCTGGTCCCGGACCCGGGCGGCGCCGCGTTCTACGGCCCGAAGATCTCGGTGCAGTGCAAGGACGCCATCGGCCGTACCTGGCAGATGTCGACCGTGCAGCTCGACTTCAACCTCCCGGAGCGCTTCGACCTGGAGTACACCGGCCCGGACGGCACCAAGCAGCGCCCGGTCATGATCCACCGTGCTCTGTTCGGTTCCATCGAACGCTTCTTCGCGGTGCTCCTGGAGCACTACGCGGGTGCGTTCCCGGTGTGGCTTGCCCCGGTCCAGGCGGTCGGCATCCCGATCGGCGACGCGCACATCCCGTACCTCCAGGAGTTCGCGGCCAAGGCACGGAAGAAGGGGCTGCGGGTCGACGTGGACGCCTCCTCCGACCGGATGCAGAAGAAGATCCGCAACCAGCAGAAGGCCAAGGTGCCCTTCATGATCATCGCGGGCGACGAGGACATGGCCAACGGCGCCGTCTCCTTCCGCTACCGCGACGGATCGCAGGAGAACGGCATCCCGGTCGAGGAAGCCATCGCCAAGATCCAGAAGGCCGTCGAGGACCGCGTCCAGGTCTGACCGACACATCGAAGGTGACAGGCCTCCGGAGAGCTACCCGCCCTCCGGGGGCCTCTTCTCGTCCTCCCGCCTGAAGACCTGGAGCAGCCACGACGAGAACGAACCCGTCACCGCCCCCAGCAGCGCCAGCCCGCACATCATCAGGCCCGCGGCGACGACCCGGCCGCCCGGAGTGATGGGCACCGCGTCCCCGTACCCCACCGTCGTGAGCGTCTCGCACGCCCACCACACCGCGTCGCCGAAGGTATGGATCGTGGAATCCGGGACCTTGTGCTCCTGGTGGTAGACCGCGAGCGACGCGGAGAAACCGAGCAGCAGGGAGGACGCGCCCGCGTAGCTGATCACACGGGCGTACAGGCTCAGCCGAGGCTGCTCCCGGCGCTGCTGGACCGCGGTGTAGACCCGGATCAGGCGCAGCGGCCGCAGCAGCGGAAGCAGCAGCACCAGCGTGTCCAGCCAGTGGATCCGGAAGAAGCGGTGGCGAAGGCCGCTGAGCCGGAACCGTACGACGTAGTCCGCCACGAAGACCAGCCAGGTGGCACCGACCAGGACCAGGGCGACGTCCCGCCAGGGCTCGGTGTCCTCGGGGACGAGGACGCGGACCGCGTAGCCGAGCAGGAAGAGCAGGGAGACGCCGAGGAGCGGCACCTCGGTGCGCTGCTCCCAGCGCCGGAGGCGTTCAGGGGTGGAGTCGGCGGCCCGGTCGCTCATCGCCTCAGCATCTCCGTACGCCGACGGGGGTGGCCCCGGCGACACGCACGCCGGGAGTGAAGCAATATGCTGATCGCCATGACGAGTGAGCCGGAGCAGCAGATCGGAGTGGGAACGCCCGACGCGTTCCAGCGCCTGTGGACGCCCCACCGGATGGCGTACATCCAGGGCGAGAACAAGCCGACCGGCCCGGAGGCCGGCGACGGCTGTCCGTTCTGCGGGATCCCGTCGAGTTCGGACGAGGACGGGCTCGTCGTCGCCCGGGGCAAGCACGTGTACGCCGTGCTGAACCTGTATCCGTACAACGGCGGCCATCTCATGGTGGTGCCGTACCGGCATGTCGCGGACTACACGGAGCTGGACGGTCCGGAGACCATGGAGCTGGCCGATTTCACCAAGCGGGCGATGGTGGCCCTGCGGACGGCCTCGGGGGCGCACGGATTCAACATCGGCATGAACCAGGGTTCGGTGGCGGGTGCCGGTATCGCGGCCCATCTGCACCAGCATCTGGTGCCGCGCTGGGGTGGTGACACCAACTTCATGCCGGTGGTCGGCCACACGAAGGTGCTGCCGCAGCTGCTCGCCGACACCCGCAAGATGCTGGCCGATGCCTGGCCGGAGGGCTGATCCCGTCAGTGGTTCGCGCGAGGGCCGCCCCGGCCGATCTCCGGCCGGGGCGGCCCTCGCGTCTGTCCGGCCCTGATCAGGGCAGGCCCCGTCGCGTCGGGGTGCCCGGTCCTGATCCGCCGGGCAGGCCCTCGCGTCGGGGTGACCGGCTACGCGTCGTACAGATCGGCCTTGCGCGGGGTCGGGTCCTGCACCGCGCCGCTCAGTATCATCGAGCGATTGTCGAAGCGCTCGGTGTCGACGCCGTTCTCGTCGAGGACGCGCAGGGCGGCGCTGTGGACGGCACGCAGTACCGGCGTCGCGGCCCGCATCGCGTCGTCCGCCATGAAGCGGTGGCGCCACGGCTTCTCGGCCCAGGCGTGGCGCAGGCCGAACGGCTCCGGCAGGGCGATCTTGCCGCCCAGGTAGTCCAGCAGCGGCGGGTACCAGGTGAACGGGGCGCGCAGGGCGAGCCGGACGACCTCGCTGGATTCGACCAGCGGAAGCGTGATGTCGCGGGTCTCCCAGAACCGGACGGTCTTGTTGACCGTCTTGGTCTTGGCCGCGGGCTTGCTGGTGAAGAGCGAGTGGACCGGGCCCAGCGCATGCCCGGTGACCTCGATGCGCAGGGTTTCGTAGAGCACCGTGACCGTGATCATCATCGTGATGACCAACTGGCCGTCCCAGAGGGTGAACTGGACCCCCAGATAGTGCCGGTCACCGCCGCCGAACTGCTGGTGATTGCAGATCCGCTGTATCTCGTGCGGCTTGACCTGGAAGGTGGCGACGTCCTCGCCGGCGGGGCGGGAGACCGAGTCGGCGTTCTCCCCGACGGGGGACACGATCCAGTGGGTGACCGACGGAGTGGGGAACCCGCCGGTGTTCAGCGGGCCGCGCTCCAGCACCTTGAGCTGGTCGTGGATGGCCCGGATCAGGTCCCAGCTGCGGAACTGGTGGAATTCCTTGCCGGGTTCCTTGGAGACGAGCTCCTCGGCCAGCTGCCAGCTGCCCCAGCGGGTGCCCATGCCGAGGATTCCCTTGGGGCCCGCGTAGAAGACCGAGTTGGACTGCTGCTCGGCGGTGAGCTTCTCCAGGCCCTGGCGGAGCGCCTCGCGGGAGGTCTCGTTGGGATTCTTCGGCACGGCTTCGGGGATCTTGGCGCTGACGCCGCCGCCGGAGAGCAGCCCTTCCCAACGGGCACGCATGTCCTTGGCGGAGGACTCGGCGATCCGTTTGGCGATGAACCAGCCGATGACGGGGGCCACGATCATCAGGCGGACGTAGAGCGCCAGGAATCCGGTGAGCGGCAGGCCCACCAGGAAGACCAGCGCCACGATGCCGATGATCGGGAGCAGCGCGCCGCCCAGGGCGGAGAGCGCCTTGTCCTTGGTGTTGCCGAGGTAGTCACGCAGCCGGAACGCGAGGACCCACAGGATCATGCCGGGCAGGAAGAGGAATCCGAACAGGGCGGTGACGGCGGTGAGTTTGGTGTCGCGGCTCTTGCGGAGGCGGGTCGCCGACAGGCAGTGCTCGACGACGGTCTGCGGGTCCGTACCGAAGGACTGGATGAGGGCCTTGCGGGCGCCGCCCAGCATGCGTTCCTGGACGGCGCGGGAGAACGCCTCGCCGAGATTGGGCTTGAAATAGTCGGACTTGAAGAGCTTGGAACGGCCCACCTTGACTTCGGACTTGTGCCACTCGCTGTTGGCGTCAAGGATCTTCTCCACCGGGCTGTCGCGGTACGCGGCGGAGGCGAGGGCGTTCGTCGCCACCGCCTGTCCGCCCGAACCCTGGAGCGGGATCTGCGCTCCGGGAGAGAAATCGAATCCGTCGCTGGCCACTGTCGCCCCCACTCGCCGCCGAGGAACTGCTCCTGCGGCTGTTTCCCAACTGCCGTGCCTGGCACACCTTCTGAGCTGGGACCAAAGCGTATCGTCCGGATCGCTGCGCCGCCCGCCCCTGTGGACAAAGACGGGCGGCATGGCCGGTCACGAGTCGATCGGGTTGTTCTCCTGCTGTCCCCGGAGGCGTTCGGCGAGCTGCGGGGGCATCGCTTCGTGCCGGGCGTACGCCCGGTCGAACCGGCCGGCGCCATGGGAGAGGGAGCGCAGGTCGACCGCGTACCTGCCGATCTCCAGCTCGGGCACCTCGGCCCGTACGAGGGTGCGGCCGGCGCCGGACTGCTCGGTTCCGATCACTCTGCCGCGCCGCCCGGACAGATCGCTCATCACCGGCCCGACATAGTCGTCGGGGACCAGGACCCGGATCTCGGCGACGGGTTCGAGCAGCTGGATGCGGGTGTCCGCGGCGGCCTCGCGCAGGGCCAGCGCGCCCGCGGTCTGGAACGCCGCGTCGGAGGAGTCGACCGAATGCGACTTGCCGTCCCGCAGCGTGATGCGCACGTCGACGAGCGGATGGCCGGCCGCGACGCCGCGGGCGGCCTGGGCGCGCACGCCCTTCTCGACGGACGGGATGAACTGACGGGGCACCGCTCCGCCGACCACCTTGTCGACGAATTGGATGCCCGACCCCGCGGGCAGCGGCTCCACGTCGATCTCGCAGATGGCGTACTGGCCGTGGCCGCCGGACTGCTTCACATGCCGGCCGCGCCCGGTCGACGGGGCGGCGAAGGTCTCGCGGAGCGACACCTTGTGCGGTACGGCGTCTACCTGGACGCCGTACCGGCTGCGCAACCGGTCCAGCGCCACGTCCTGGTGGACCTCGCCCAGGCACCACAGCACCACCTGGTGGGTGTCCTGGTTCTGTTCCAGACGCATGGTCGGATCCTCGGCGACCAGCCGGGCGAGCCCCTGGGAGAGCTTGTCCTCGTCCGCCTTGCTGTGCGCCTCGATCGCGAGCGGAAGCAGCGGGTCCGGCGTAGTCCAGGGCTCCAGCAGCAGCGGCAGCTCCGGGGCGGAGAGGGTGTCCCCGGTCTCGGCGCCGCCCAGCTTGGCGACGCTGACCAGATCCCCCGCGCCGCACGCGGTGACCGGGCGTTGCTGCTTGCCGAACAGGGAGGAGAGCGAGCCCACGCGGACCTCGGCCTCGTGGAAGGGGCGGGGCTCGTGGCCGGGGTCGGTGAGGCCGTGGCCGAAGATGTGGACGGTCTCGTCGGGACGCAGGGTGCCGGAGAAGACACGTACCAGCGAGACCCGGCCGACGTACGGGTCGGAGGCCGTCTTGACGACCTCGGCGAGGAGCGGGCCGTCGGGGTCGCAGGTCAGGTCCGGCCGTGACGCCCCGTGCAGGGGGGTGATGTCGGGGAGTGGGTGCTCCAGCGGGGTCGGGAAGCCGCCGGTGATCAGGTCCAGCAGCTCGACGGTGCCGATGCCCTGGCGGCCATCCGGGGCGGCGGGGGCCGCGGTGAGGACGGGATGGAAGGAGCCCCGGGCCACGGCGCGCTCCAGATCGTCGACGAGTGTCTTGATGTCGACCTCGGCCCCGTCGAGGTAGCGGTCCATCAGGGTCTCGTCCTCGCTCTCGGCGATGATCCCCTCGACCAGCCGGTTGCGGGCCTCCTGGAGCGCCGGCCGCTGGCCGTCGGCGGGCGGGTTCTCCCGGCGCTCGCCCGAGGAGTAGTCGAAGATCCGCTGGCTGAGGAGGCCGGTGAGCCCGGTGAGCGGGGCGTGCCCGTCGGCGCCCTCGGCGCCGTGGACGGGCAGATAGAGCGGGAGCACCGCGTCGGGGTCGTCGCCGCCGAACAGCTTGCCGCAGATCCTGGTCATCTCGTCGAACGGGGTGCGTGCCGTGTCCAAGTGGGTGACGACGATGGCGCGCGGCATGCCGACGGCCGCGCACTCCTCCCAGACGGCCCGGGTCGCGCCCGCCACCGCGTCGGCCTCCTGGGCGGCGGACACGATGAAAAGGGCCGCGTCCGCCGCCCGCAGACCGGCCCTGAGTTCCCCGACGAAATCGGCGTAGCCGGGGGTGTCCAGAAGATTGATCCGGTACCCGCCCCAGTCGACGGGGACCACGGAGAGCTGTACGGAGCGCTGCTGGCGGTGTTCGATCTCGTCGTAGTCGGAGACGGTGGCGCCGTCCTCGACCCGGCCGGCCCGGTTGACCGCGCCCGCGGTCTGCGCGAGGGCCTCGACGAGGGTGGTCTTTCCGGAGCCGCTGTGGCCGACCAGCACCACATTCCGTACGGATGAGGGCCGGCCGGCCGTCGCTGCCCTGCCGGCGGCCCCGGTGTGTGCGTGTGCCTTGTCGCCCATGATGCGTGCCTCCCAGGTATTGGTGCGAAGCGGAGGAAATACCGACGCGATGTGGGGAGTGGGAAGAGCTGTACGGGCACTGGGGAGCCGCCGCGGCGGCTGCGCGCGACGCCCGCGGTAATTCGAGCTTTCCACCAGGGCCGGGCCGCGTCCATACATGGCACTGCGCGGCGCGACGCCGGGTGCCCGGACGGTGGACTCCGGCGGGCGTGACTACGATGGGCCAGCCGGTGGCCGTAGGGGCCGCTCGGCCCACCGACCCTCGGGAAGGCCATGCTGAACAAGTACGCGCGTGCATTTTTTACGCGTGTCCTCACACCGTTCGCCGCACTGCTGCTCCGCCTCGGCGTGAGCCCTGACGCGGTCACTCTGATCGGTACGGCCGGGGTGATGGCAGGTGCGCTGGTCTTCTTCCCGATGGGGGAGTTCTTCTGGGGCACGATCGTCATCACGATCTTCGTCTTCTCCGACCTCGTCGACGGGAACATGGCCCGGCAGGCCGGTATCTCCAGCCGCTGGGGCGCGTTCCTGGATTCGACCCTGGACCGGGTCGCCGACGGGGCGATCTTCGGTGGATTCGCGCTCTGGTACGCGGGCAACGGCGACGACAACGCGCTCTGCGCGGTCGCGATCTTCTGTCTGGCCAGCGGCCAGGTGGTCTCGTACACGAAGGCGCGCGGCGAGTCGATCGGACTGCCGGTGGCGGTCAACGGTCTCGTGGAGCGCGCCGAGCGGCTGGTGATCTCGCTGGTCGCGGCCGGCGTCGCGGGCCTGCACAAGTTCGGCGTCCCCGGTATCCAGGTCGTGCTGCCGATCGCGCTGTGGATCGTCGCCGTGGGCAGCCTGGTGACGCTGGTGCAGCGGGTCGTGACCGTGCGCCGCGAGTCCGCCGAGGCCGATGCGGCCGAGGCCGCCGCCGCGGGGCCGGGGAGCGGGACCGACCGGTGAGCGACGACCCGGCACAGCCGCGCGAGGGCCTGCGGGACCGTCTGACCGACGGGCTGTACGGGCTCGGCTGGAGCGCCGTCAAGAAGCTCCCCGAGCCGGTCGCCCGGACACTCTTCCGCACCATCGCCGACCAGGTGTGGAAGCGGCGCGGCAAGAGTGTGCTGCGGCTGGAGTCGAATCTGGCACGGGTCGTGCCCGAGGCGTCACCGGCCCGGCTGGCCGAGCTCTCCAAGGCCGGGATGCGCTCGTACATGCGCTACTGGATGGAGTCGTTCCGGCTGCCCACCTGGAGTCCGGCACGGATCAAGGCGTCCATAGACGTGACAGACGCGCACCGGCTGACCGACGGCCTCGACGCCGGCAGCGGCGTCATCCTCGCCCTGCCGCACCTGGCGAACTGGGACCTGGCGGGAGCCTGGGTCACCACCGATCTCGAGGTGCCCTTCACCACGGTCGCCGAGCGCCTCAAGCCCGAGACCCTGTACGACCGGTTCGTGGCCTACCGCGAGGGGCTCGGCATGGAGGTCCTGCCGCACAGCGGCGGGGCGGCCTTCGGCACCCTGGCGAGGCGGCTGCGGGCAGGCGGTCTTGTCTGCCTGGTCGCCGACCGCGATCTGTCCGCCTCAGGCGTCGAGGTGACGTTCTTCGGCGACACCGCGCGGATGCCCGCCGGGCCCGCGCTGCTGGCCCAGCAGACCGGTGCGCTGCTGCTGCCGGTGACGCTGAGCTATGACGACACGCCCGTGATGAAGGCGCGGATCCATCCGCCGGTCGCGGAACCCGAGTCAGGTGACCGCACGGAGAAGACATCCTCGATGACACAGGCGCTGGCCGATGCCTTCGCCGTCGGAATCGCCGATCATCCGGAGGACTGGCACATGCTGCAACGGCTCTGGCTCGCCGATCTGGAGCCCCGGGAGGACCGGACGTGAAGATCGGCATCGTCTGCCCGTACTCCTGGGACGTACCGGGCGGTGTGCAGTTCCACATCCGGGACCTGGCCGAGCACCTGATCCGGCTGGGCCACCAGGTGTCCGTGCTGGCGCCCGCCGACGACGAGACGCCGCTGCCGCCGTATGTGGTGTCGGCGGGCCGGGCCGTGCCCGTCCCGTACAACGGCTCCGTCGCCAGGCTGAACTTCGGCTTCCTCTCGGCCGCCCGGGTGCGCCGCTGGCTCCACGACGGCACCTTCGACGTGATCCACATCCACGAGCCGACCTCGCCGTCGCTGGGGCTGCTCGCCTGCTGGGCAGCGCAGGGCCCGATCGTCGCCACGTTCCACACGTCCAACCCCCGCTCCCGGGCCATGATCGCGGCGTACCCGATCCTCCAGCCCGCACTGGAGAAGATCAGTGCGCGCATCGCGGTGAGCGAGTACGCGCGCCGCACCCTGGTCGAGCACCTGGGGGGCGACGCGGTCGTCATCCCGAACGGGGTCGATGTCGGCTTCTTCGCCGCCGCCGAGCCCAAGGCCGAGTGGCAGGGCGGGACGATCGGCTTCATCGGGCGCATCGACGAGCCCCGCAAGGGCCTGCCGGTCCTGATGCGGGCACTGCCCGCGATCCTCGACGCCCGCCCGGACACCCGGCTGCTGGTGGCCGGCCGGGGCGACGAGGAGGAGGCCGTCGCCTCGCTGCCCGGGGCGATGCGTGAGCGGGTCGAATTCCTCGGCATGGTGAGCGACGAGGACAAGGCGCGGCTGCTGCGCAGCGTCGATGTGTACGTGGCGCCCAACACCGGGGGCGAGAGTTTCGGGATCATCCTGGTCGAGGCCATGTCGGCCGGTGCGCCGGTCCTCGCCAGCGACCTGGACGCGTTCGCGCAGGTGCTGGACCTGGGCGCGGCGGGCGAACTCTTCGCCAACGAGGACGCGGACGCGCTGGCCGCGGCGGCGATCCGGCTGCTCGGGGACCCGGAGCGGCGCGCGGAGCTGCGCGAGCGGGGCACCGCGCATGTGCGCCGGTTCGACTGGTCGACGGTCGGGGCGGACATCCTCGCGGTGTACGAGACGGTGACGGACGGCGCGGCCTCGGTGGCGGCCGACGAACGCACTGGGCTGCGCGCACGGTTCGGTCTGGCGCGGGAGTAGCGGACCGGGGGCCGAGGTCCCGGCCCGTACCCGGACCGCCACGCCGTCCGCGCCCCGACGGTAGCCTTGCCGCCCGTGATCGAAACCCTCATCTGGATCGCCGTCGCGATCGTCGCGATCGGTATGTACCTCAGCTGGACCGCCGGACGGCTGGACCGGCTGCACACCCGCATCGACGCCGCACGGGCCGCCCTCGACGCCCAACTCCTGCGCCGTGCGTCGGTCACCCAGGAACTGGCCACCTCGGGTGTGCTCGATCCGGCCGCCTCCATCGTCCTGTACGAGGCGGCGCACGCCGCCCGCCAGGCGGAGGAGGAGCACCGCGAGGTCGCGGAGAGCGAACTGAGCGCCGCGCTGCGGGCGGTCTTCGGCGAGACGGCGCAGGTGGAGGCCGTGAAGGAGATCCCCGGCGGTGAGGAGGCGGCGCTCGAACTCGCCGCCGCCGTGCGCCGTGTCCCGATGGCCCGGCGGTTCCACAACGACGCGGTGCGCGCGGCGCGCGCGCTGCGCCGGCACCGCAAGGTGCGGTGGTTCCGGCTGGCCGGACACGCCCCCTTCCCGCTGGCCTTCGAGATGGACGACGAACCCCCGGTGGCCCTGGCGGACCGCCCCGTCAGCTGACCGGAACGCCGCATTCGCACGTGACGGGGGCCACATGTCATCCCGTACGGGTTCAAAACGATCCACCGGCCTGCCATTGGCCCTTGCAGTGGACTGTTCCCGGAGAGTTTGCTCAGCACTGCGCCAAGCAGCGCTTCTCAGCAACTTTTTCTCCGAGTGAGGTCGATCGATGTCCACGCTTCCCACCACCCCGCAGTCCGCAGACTCCCCGGCCACCGGCACCGCGCGCGTCAAGCGCGGCATGGCCGAGCAGCTCAAGGGCGGCGTGATCATGGACGTCGTCAACGCCGAGCAGGCGAAGATCGCCGAGGACGCGGGCGCCGTGGCCGTCATGGCCCTGGAGCGGGTTCCGGCCGACATCCGCAAGGACGGTGGCGTGGCCCGGATGTCGGACCCGAACATGATCGAGGAGATCATCGAGGCCGTCTCCATCCCGGTGATGGCGAAGTCGCGTATCGGCCACTTCGTCGAGGCCCAGGTCCTTCAGTCCCTCGGCGTCGACTACATCGACGAGTCCGAGGTCCTGACCCCGGCCGACGAGGTCAACCACAGCGACAAGTTCGCCTTCACCACCCCGTTCGTCTGCGGCGCCACCAACCTGGGCGAGGCGCTGCGCCGGATCGCCGAGGGGGCGGCCATGATCCGCTCGAAGGGCGAGGCCGGCACCGGCAACGTCGTCGAGGCCGTCCGCCACCTGCGCCAGATCAAGAACGAGATCGCCCGCCTGCGCGGCTACGACAACAACGAGCTGTACGCCGCCGCCAAGGAGCTCCGCGCCCCGTACGAGCTGGTCAAGGAGGTCTCGGAGCTCGGCAAGCTGCCCGTCGTGCTGTTCTCCGCGGGCGGTGTCGCCACCCCCGCCGACGCCGCGCTGATGCGCCAGCTCGGCGCCGAGGGCGTCTTCGTCGGCTCCGGCATCTTCAAGTCCGGCGACCCGGCCAAGCGCGCCGCCGCGATCGTGAAGGCCACCACCTTCTACGACGACCCGAAGATCATCGCGGACGCCTCCCGGAACCTGGGCGAGGCCATGGTCGGCATCAACTGCGACACCCTGCCCGAGGCCGAGCGCTACGCCAACCGCGGCTGGTAGTCACTGATGAGCGACACCCCTGTGATCGGAGTCCTGGCTCTCCAGGGCGACGTACGGGAACACCTGATCGCCCTGGCCTCGGCTGATGCCCTGGCCAGGCCGGTCCGGCGTCCCGAGGAACTCGCCGAGGTGGACGGCCTGGTCATCCCCGGTGGCGAGTCCACCACGATGTCCAAGCTCGCGTCCCTGTTCGGCATGCTGGAACCGCTGCGCGAGCGGGTACGGGCCGGAATGCCGGTCTACGGCACCTGCGCCGGAATGATTCTGCTCGCCGACAAGATCCTCGACCCGCGTTCGGACCAGGAGACGGTCGGCGGGATCGACATGATCGTGCGCCGTAACGCCTTCGGACGGCAGAACGAGTCCTTCGAGGCGGCTGTCGAGGTCGCCGGCATCGAGGGCGGACCCGTGGAGGGCGTGTTCATCCGCGCCCCCTGGGTGGAGTCGGTCGGCGCCCAGGCCAAGGTGGTGGCGGAGCACGATGGTCATATCGTCGCCGTACGTCAGGGAAACGCCCTGGCCACGTCGTTCCACCCGGAATTGACCGGAGACCATCGCGTTCACGCGTTGTTCGTGGAGATGGTGCGCGCAGTCGGCTGACTCGATCCCGGTAGGATCTCTCGGGTTCGAATCGTTTTTGGTGACGCGAAGGAGAAGGCAGATGTCCGGCCACTCTAAATGGGCTACGACGAAGCACAAGAAGGCCGTGATTGACGCCAAGCGCGGCAAGCTCTTCGCGAAGCTGATCAAGAACATCGAGGTCGCTGCCCGCACCGGCGGTGTGGACCCCGAGGGAAACCCCACCCTTGTGGACGCGATCCAGAAGGCGAAGAAGAGCTCTGTACCGAACAAGAACATCGACTCCGCGGTCAAGCGTGGTGGCGGTCTCGAAGCGGGCGGCGTCGATTACCAGACGATCATGTACGAGGGTTACGGCCCGAACGGTGTCGCGGTGCTCATCGAGTGCCTCACCGACAACCGCAACCGTGCCGCGTCCGACGTGCGTGTGGCGATGACCCGCAACGGCGGCTCGATGGCCGACCCGGGTTCGGTCTCGTACCTCTTCAACCGCAAGGGCGTCGTCATCGTCCCCAAGGGCGAACTGACCGAGGACGACGTCCTGGGGGCCGTGCTCGACGCGGGCGCCGAGGAGGTCAACGACCTCGGGGACACGTACGAGGTCGTCAGCGAGGCCACCGACATGGTCGCGGTCCGTACCGCGCTCCAGGAGGCCGGCATCGACTACGACTCCGCCGAGGCCAACTTCCTGCCCACCATGCAGGTCGAGCTGGACGAAGAGGGCGCGCGCAAGATCTTCAAGCTGATCGACGCGCTGGAGGACAGCGACGACGTGCAGAACGTCTTCGCCAACTTCGACGTCTCGGACGAGGTCATGGAGAAGGTCGACGCCTGAGCCGCGCTCTGCGCAGCCTTCAGAGACGGGCCGACGGGGACACACCCCGTCGGCCCGTCGCATTGTCAGTGCGAGCCGATAGCCTGCGGGAACAGTTGACCGATCGGTACGGAGGGGGCGTCCCATGCGGGTGCTGGGTGTGGACCCGGGGCTGACCCGATGCGGTGTCGGCGTCGTCGAAGGCGTCGTCGGCCGCCCCCTGACGATGCTCGGCGTCGGCGTCGTACGTACCCCGGCCGACGCGGAGCTGGGCCACCGGCTGGTCGCCATCGAGCGCGGCATCGAGGAATGGCTCGACGAGCACCGGCCCGAATTCGTCGCCGTGGAGCGGGTGTTCAGCCAGCACAACGTCCGTACGGTCATGGGCACCGCCCAGGCCAGCGCCGTCGCCATGCTCTGCGCGTCGCGCCGCGGCATACCCGTCGCCCTGCACACCCCCAGCGAGGTCAAGGCGGCCGTCACCGGCAGCGGCCGCGCCGACAAGGCACAGGTCGGCGCGATGGTGACCCGGCTGCTGCGGCTCGACGCCCCGCCGAAGCCGGCCGACGCGGCCGACGCCCTGGCCCTCGCCGTCTGCCACATCTGGCGTGCCCCCGCGGTCAACCGCCTCCAGCAGGCCCACGCGGCAGCAGCCGCATCCCGCACCGCGCGCGTTCCCCGTACATCCGCAGTTCCCGTCCGGAAGGTTCCCCGATGATCGCCTTCGTCAGCGGCCCCGTCGCCGCACTCGCACCGACCACGGCCGTGATCGAGGTCGGCGGCATCGGCATGGCCGTCCAGTGCGCGCCCAACACCCTCGCCGCCCTCCGGGTCGGCAAGGAGGCCCGGCTCGCCACCTCCCTCGTCGTGCGGGAGGACTCGCTCACCCTCTACGGCTTCGCCGACGACGACGAGCGGCAGGTCTTCGAACTGCTCCAGACCGCCAGCGGGGTCGGACCCCGGCTCGCCCAGGCGATGCTCGCCACCCACAGCCCGGACGCCCTGCGCACCGCGGTCGCCACCGGCGACGAGAAGGCGCTCACCGCCGTCTCCGGAATCGGCAAGAAGGGCGCGCAGAAACTCCTCCTCGAACTGAAGGACAGGCTCGGCGAGCCCGTCGGCGCCCACATCGGCCGCCAGGGCATCGGCACCGCCGTCACCTCCTCCTGGCGCGATCAGCTCCAGGCCGCCCTGATCGGCCTCGGCTACGCCACCCGCGAGGCCGACGAAGCGGTCACCGCCGTCGCCCCCCAGGCCGAGGCGGCCATCGCCGAGGGCGGACAGGCCCCCGTGCCGCAGCTGCTTCGTGCCGCACTCCAGACCCTCAACCGCGCGCGCTGACCGGAGCGCCGCACCACGGGACCACCCCCGACGCCGGGCCGGGCACCGCACGGCACCGAAACACCCGAGGCGGGACAGACTGAATGAACTGGGACGAGACCGGACCCGACACCGACGAGCGGCTCGACGAGCGCCTCGTCCACGCCGACGCGGACGGCGAGGACACCGCGGTCGAAGCGGCCCTGCGACCGAAGGACCTGGACGAATTCGTCGGCCAGGAGAAGGTGCGCGAACAGCTCGACCTGGTCCTCAAGGCGGCTCGCGCCCGAGGCGCCACCGCCGACCACGTCCTGCTCTCCGGCGCGCCCGGCCTCGGCAAGACCACCCTCTCCATGATCATCGCGGCCGAGATGGACGCCCCGATCCGGATCACCTCCGGCCCCGCCATCCAGCACGCGGGCGACCTCGCCGCGATCCTCTCCTCCCTCCAGGAGGGCGAGGTCCTCTTCCTCGACGAGATCCACCGCATGTCCCGGCCGGCCGAGGAGATGCTCTACATGGCGATGGAGGACTTCCGGGTCGACGTCATCGTCGGCAAGGGCCCCGGCGCCACCGCCATCCCGCTGGAACTGCCGCCCTTCACCCTGGTCGGCGCGACCACCCGGGCCGGACTGCTGCCGCCGCCGCTGCGCGACCGCTTCGGCTTCACCGGCCACATGGAGTTCTACGCACCCACCGAGCTGGAGCGCGTCATCCACCGCTCCGCCCGCCTCCTCGACGTGGAGATAGACGCGGACGGCGCCGCCGAGATCGCCGGCCGCTCCCGGGGCACCCCCCGCATCGCCAACCGGCTGCTGCGCCGTGTCCGGGACTACGCCCAGGTCAAGGCCGACGGCCGGATCGACCGCCCGGTCGCCGCCACCGCCCTCGGGGTGTACGAGGTCGATGCCCGCGGCCTGGACCGGCTCGACCGCGCGGTGCTCGGCGCCCTGCTGAAGCTCTTCGGCGGCGGACCCGTCGGGCTGTCCACCCTCGCGGTCGCCGTGGGGGAGGAGCGCGAGACCGTCGAGGAGGTCGCGGAGCCCTTCCTGGTCCGGGAAGGACTGCTGGCCAGGACGCCACGCGGGCGGGTCGCTACGCCCGCCGCCTGGGCCCATCTGGGTATCGTGCCTCCGCAGCAAGGCGGAAAAGGACAACAGGGCCTGTTCGGGGCGTGATCTGTCACAGCTTGGCCGGAGCAGGAACCACCGGGCGAGTCCGGGCGTTGTTCCATCGATGCGGACTCGCTTAGACTCCGCCGATGCCGCCCTTACAGGTCGGTGTACCCACCCCCGTAGATACAGGCCGCCTTCCAGCGCGGTCGTGCGAAGGAAACTCGTCCCGTGAATCCCGTGACTCTCCTCCCCTTCATCGTGCTCATCGGGGCCATGTTCCTGATGACGCGGTCCGCCAAGAAGAAGCAGGCGGCCGCCGCCCAGATGCGCAACGAGATGCAGCCCGGCACCGGCGTCCGGACGATCGGGGGCATGTACGCCACAGTCAAGGAGCTGCACGACGACACGGTTCTCCTTGAGATCGCGCCCGGCGTCCACGCCATCTACGCCAAGAACGCCATCGGCGCCGTCCTCGACGACGCGGAGTACAACCGCATCGTCCACGGCGACGACGAGAGCGGTCTCGACCTCGACGGTGCCGTCGTCCCCGACGACGCCTCCTCGCTGACCGAGACCGACGCCGACAAGGACGTCTCGGACGACGCCCGGATCGACCTCGGCAAGAAGGCCGACGACGCCGAGCCGAAGGACGAAGAGTCCGGCAAGAAGTCCGAGGGCAAGGACGACGGCGAGGCCGACGCGAAGTAACCCACGCCCGGGGATGCCGTGAGCCCACCGGCGTCCGGCATACCCCGGACCGTGCGGTCTTCTGCGGGGGCGGGTCCCCACTACACTTCGTGGCCGCTCGGGCGCGTACCCGGCGCGGGGCGGTTGGACAGGGAGAAACGAGAAGGTGGCAGCACCGAAGAAGAGCCGAGGGGCGGCCGGCGGTCAGGGCAGGCCGGGGCGTTCCCTGGCCCTGATCCTGATCGCCATGGTCGCGCTCACCGGCGGGATGTTCCTGGCCCATCAGCCGACCCCACGACTGGGCATCGACCTGGCGGGCGGCACCTCGATCACGCTTGAGGCGAAGAGCGAGCCGGGCCAGGAATCGGCGATCAACAAGACCAACATGGACACCGCGGTCGAGATCATGGAACGCCGTGTCAATGGTCTTGGCGTCTCCGAGGCCGAGGTCCAGACGCAGGGCAAGAGCAACATCATCGTCAACATCCCCAAGGGCACGAACTCCGCCCAGGCCCGGGAGCAGGTCGGCACCACGGCCAAGCTCTACTTCCGGCCGGTGCTGACCGTCGCCCAGGGCACGCCCACCCCGACGCCCAGCGCCTCGTCGTCCGGCAAGCCCACCCCGTCCGGCAGCCCCGGCGCCCCCACCGCCGACAAGGGCAAGTCGTCGTCGGCGCCGAGCGCGAGCGCCACCACCCAGGGCCGCGCGGTCACCGGCGCTCTCAAGACCGACACCACGCCCACCCCCAAGGCGAGCACCACGCCGAAGGCCGACGCCACGCCGTCGGCATCCGCCGCCGACGAGGCCGCCGCCGCCAAGCTGCAGAAGCAGTTCGCGGAGCTCGACTGCTCCAGCAAGGCGTCCCGCGCCGAGGCCGCACGGGGTGCCAGGCCCACCGACACGGTCGTCGCATGCAGCTCCGAGGGTGACGCGAAGTACGTCCTCGGCCCGTCCGAGGTGTCCGGCACCGAGGTCGACAACGCCAAGGCCGGCTTCGACCAGCAGCGCGGCATGTGGATCGTCAACATGGAGTTCACCAAGAAGGGCTCCAAGCAGTTCCAGACGATCACCAAGAAGCTCTCCGCGCAGCAGTCCCCGCAGAACCAGTTCGCCATCGCCCTGGACGGTGAGGTCGTCTCCGCGCCCCAGGTGAACACCACGCTCAGCGGCAGCGCCGAGATCTCCGGCAGCTTCACCCAGCAGTCCGCCGAGGACCTGGCCAACGTGCTCTCCTACGGTGCGCTCCCGCTCTCCTTCCAGGAGCAGAGCGTCACCACGGTCACCGCCGCACTCGGCGGTGAGCAGCTCCAGGCCGGTCTGATCGCCGGTGCCATCGGCCTGGCCCTGGTGGTCATCTACCTGGTGGCCTACTACCGGGGCCTCGCGTTCATCGCGCTCCTGAGCCTCCTGGTCTCCGGCATCCTGACCTACACGCTCATGTCGCTGCTCGGCCCGGCCATCGGCTTCGCGCTGAACCTCCCGGCGGTCTGCGGCGCCATCGTGGCCATCGGTATCACCGCCGACTCCTTCATCGTGTACTTCGAACGGGTCCGCGACGAGATCCGCGAGGGCCGCACGCTCCGCCCGGCCGTCGAGCGGGCCTGGCCGCGCGCCCGGCGCACCATCCTGGTCTCCGACTTCGTGTCGTTCCTCGCCGCCGCGGTGCTCTTCGTCGTCACCGTCGGCAAGGTCCAGGGCTTCGCGTTCACGCTGGGCCTCACCACTCTGCTCGACGTGGTCGTGGTGTTCCTCTTCACCAAGCCCCTCATGACGCTGATGGCCCGTACGAAGTTCTTCTCCGGCGGTCACCCGTGGTCCGGCCTGGACCCGAAGCGGCTCGGCGCCAAGCCGCCGCTGCGCCGCTCGCGCCGTGTCAACGCCCCCACTGAACCGAAGGAGGCGTGAGATGTCGCGACTCGGCACTCTCGGCGCCCGTCTCTACCGAGGCGAGGTCGGCTACGACTTCATCGGCAAGCGCAAGATCTGGTACGGGATCTCGATCCTGATCACCATCACGGCCATCGTCGGCCTGGCGGTCAGCGGCCTGAACATGGGCATCGAGTTCAAGGGCGGCGCGGTCTTCACCACCCCGAAGACCAGCGTCACCGTCGCCAAGGCCGAGGACCTGGCCACGGAGGCCTCCGGCCACCAGGCGATCGTCCAGAAGCTCGGCAACGGCGGTCTGCGCATCCAGATCACCGAGGTCGACACCGCGAAGTCCGACGAGATCAAGACCAAGCTCTCCGAGGACCTCGACGTCCCGGCCGAGAAGATCGCCGCCGACCTGGTCGGCCCCAGCTGGGGTGAGCAGATCGCCAACAAGGCCTGGACCGGCCTCGGCATCTTCATGGTCCTGGTCGTGATCTACCTGGCCATCGCGTTCGAATGGCGCATGGCCATCGCGGCCCTGGTCGCGCTGATCCACGACATCACCATCACGGTCGGTGTCTACGCCCTGGTCGGCTTCGAGGTCACCCCGGGCACCGTGATCGGTCTGCTGACCATCCTCGGTTACTCCCTCTACGACACGGTCGTCGTCTTCGACAGCCTCAAGGAGGGGACCCACGGGATCACCAAGCAGACCCGGTGGACGTACAGCGAGATCGCCAACCGCTCCATCAACGGCACGCTGGTCCGCTCCATCAACACCACCGTGGTGGCTCTGCTGCCGGTCGCCGGTCTGCTCTTCATCGGTGGCGGCGTTCTCGGTGCGGGCATGCTGAACGACATCTCCCTGGCGCTCTTCGTCGGCCTCGCCGCCGGTGCGTACTCCTCGATCTTCATCGCCACGCCGCTCGTCGCCGACCTCAAGGAACGCGAGCCGCAGATGAAGGCCCTGAAGAAGCGGATCCTCGCCAAGCGCGCGGCGGCCGCCGCCAAGGGCGAGTCCGCCGAGGACGAGCAGTCGGACGACGACCACCCGCAGGACGCCGCACCCGCCGCCGCGGTCGTCGGCCAGCGCCAGCAGCCCCCCAGGGGCCACGGCCGGACCCCGGGGAATCGTCGATGACCAGCACCACCGAGGGCACCCGCGAGCTCCTGCTCAGCCGTATCCGCGACGTCCAGGACTACCCGAAGCCGGGCGTGCTGTTCAAGGACATCACCCCGCTGCTCGCGGACCCGAAGGCGTTCGCGGCCCTCACCGACATGCTCGCGGAGCTGTGCGTACGGCACGGCGCCACGAAGGTCGTCGGCCTGGAGGCGCGCGGCTTCATCCTGGCCGCCCCGGTCGCGGTCCGGGCCGGGCTCGGCTTCGTGCCCGTCCGCAAGGCGGGGAAGCTGCCCGGAGCCACGCTCAGCCAGGCGTACGAGCTGGAGTACGGCACCGCCGAGATCGAGATCCACGCGGAGGACCTGTCCGCCGATGACCGGATCATGGTCATCGACGACGTCCTCGCCACGGGTGGCACCGCCGAGGCCTCGCTGGAACTGATCCGGCGGGCCGGCGCCGAGGTCGCGGGCGTCGCGGTCCTCATGGAGCTCGGCTTCCTCCCCGGACGGGCCCGGCTGGAGCAGGGCCTGCGGGGCGCGCCGCTGGAGGTTCTGATCACGGTCTGAGCAGCACCGACCGTGAGCGGCGACGCATCGTGAGAGCAGGACGGGCACCCGGGAACAACCGGGTGCCCGTTCGGCGTTGTCAGGAGTCTCCACGGTCCCCGGGGGAGGACCGGCCACAGGGTGGATACGATGGCCTCTCCGGGTACCCGGATCCGCACGAGGAGCGCTCTTGCCAGACGAGGCCCAGCCAGTCGCCGCCCCGCAGCCCGACAAGCCCGCGGCGGCCTCAGCCACGCCCGGGAAGAAGCAGCCCGCGGACAAGCCGAAGCCCCCGGCCCCCGAGCCCGGTCAGGGCCCGGACCGGGCTGGCACCCCGGCACCCGGGGCCGCGCCCTCTTCCCCCGCGCAGCCGGCCGCCCCCGTCTCCCCGGCCACGTCCGCCCCGAAGCCCCCCGCGAAGCCCGTGGGCAGGCCGGTCCCGGCGAGCGCCCCAACCACCCGCTCCGGCGGTTCGTCCAACCGGGTGCGGGCCAGGCTGGCCCGTCTCGGCGTGCAGCGCTCCAGCCCGTACAACCCGGTTCTCGAACCGCTGCTGCGCATCGTCCGGAGCAACGACACCAAGACCGAGACGGCCACGCTGCGCCAGATCGAGCGCGCCTACCAGGTCGCCGAGCGCTGGCACCGCGGCCAGAAGCGCAAGAGCGGCGACCCGTACATCACGCATCCGCTCGCCGTCACGACGATCCTCGCCGAGCTGGGCATGGACCCGGCGACGCTGATGGCCGGGCTGCTGCACGACACGGTCGAGGACACCGAGTACGGCCTGGACACCCTGCGCCGCGACTTCGGCGACCAGGTCGCCCTGCTCGTCGACGGCGTCACCAAGCTGGACAAGGTCAAGTTCGGCGAGGCCGCCCAGGCCGAGACCGTACGCAAGATGGTCGTCGCCATGGCCAAGGACCCGCGGGTCCTGGTCATCAAGCTTGCCGACCGGCTGCACAACATGCGCACCATGCGCTACCTCAAGCGGGAGAAGCAGGAGAAGAAGGCCCGCGAGACGCTTGAGATCTACGCCCCGCTGGCGCACCGCCTGGGCATGAACACCATCAAGTGGGAGCTGGAGGACCTCGCCTTCGCGATCCTCTACCCCAAGATGTACGACGAGATCGTCCGTCTCGTGGCCGAGCGGGCCCCCAAGCGCGACGAATACCTCGCCATAGTGACCGACGAGGTCCAGGCCGACCTGCGTGCCGCCCGGATCAAGGCCACCGTCACGGGGCGGCCGAAGCACTACTACAGCGTCTACCAGAAGATGATCGTGCGGGGCAGGGACTTCGCCGAGATCTACGACCTGGTGGGAATTCGGGTACTCGTCGACACGGTCCGCGACTGCTACGCGGCGCTGGGCACCGTCCACGCGCGATGGAATCCGGTCCCCGGCCGGTTCAAGGACTACATCGCGATGCCCAAGTTCAACATGTACCAGTCGCTGCACACCACGGTGATCGGCCCCAGCGGCAAGCCCGTCGAACTCCAGATCCGCACCTTCGACATGCACCGCCGCGCCGAGTACGGCATCGCCGCGCACTGGAAGTACAAGCAGGAGGCCGTCGCGGGCGCCTCCAAGGTCCGTACCGACGTCCCCAAGAACACGGGCGGCGGCCGGAGCCAGGACACCGTCAACGACATGGCGTGGCTGCGCCAGCTCCTGGACTGGCAGAAGGAGACCGAGGACCCCAGCGAGTTCCTGGAGTCGCTGCGCTTCGACCTCTCCCGCAACGAGGTCTTCGTCTTCACGCCCAAGGGCGACGTCATAGCGCTGCCCGCGGGTGCGACCCCGGTCGACTTCGCGTACGCGGTGCACACGGAGGTCGGCCACCGGACGATAGGAGCACGGGTCAACGGGCGGCTCGTACCGCTCGAGTCGACGCTCGACAACGGCGACTTGGTGGAGGTCTTCACCTCCAAAGCGGCCGGCGCCGGACCCTCCCGGGACTGGCTGGGCTTCGTCAAGTCGCCCCGCGCCCGCAACAAGATCCGGGCCTGGTTCTCCAAGGAGCGCCGCGACGAGGCGATCGAGCAGGGCAAGGACGCCATCGCGCGTGCCATGCGCAAGCAGAACCTGCCGATCCAGCGCATCCTGACCGGCGACTCCCTGGTCACCCTCGCCCACGAGATGCGCTACCCCGACATCTCGTCGCTGTACGCGGCGATCGGCGAGGGACATGTCGCGGCCGCCGGCGTCGTGCAGAAGCTGGTACAGGCGCTCGGCGGCGAGGACGAGGCCAACGAGGACATCGCCGAGAGCTCGCCGCCCTCGCGCAGCCGCGGCAAGCGCCGCTCCAACGCCGATCCGGGCGTGGTCGTCAAGGGCGTCGAGGACGTCTGGGTCAAACTGGCCCGCTGCTGCACGCCCGTTCCCGGCGACCCGATCATCGGCTTCGTCACCCGGGGCAGCGGCGTCTCCGTGCACCGCGCCGACTGCGTCAACGTCGACTCGCTCTCGCAGCAGCCGGAACGGATCCTGGAGGTCGAGTGGGCGCCGACCCAGTCCTCGGTCTTCCTGGTCGCCATCCAGGTCGAGGCCCTGGACCGGTCCCGGCTGCTCTCGGACGTCACCCGCGTCCTGTCCGACCAGCACGTCAACATCCTGTCGGCGGCCGTGCAGACCTCCCGGGACCGGGTGGCCACCTCGCGCTTCACCTTCGAGATGGGCGACCCGAAGCACCTCGGCCACGTACTGAAGGCGGTACGGGGCGTGGAGGGTGTCTACGACGTCTACCGCGTGACCTCGGCCCGCAGGCCGTAGAACGGGCCCGGCACCCGTCGGCGGCCGGGCTCAGGCCCTGCGCCGCCGGGGGGACGGCGCCCGGCTACGCGTCGACCTCGTACTGCCCGTACTCCAGGAAGTACCGCATCTCCTCCGGCGTGCCGTCGATCGCCTCGCCGACCGCCGCGCGCATCGCTCGCTGATGTCCGTGCGGGCCAGGATACGGAAGAGGGCGACGCGGTCGTCCTCGGCCTGGGCGAGGCGGTAACCGGTCTCCAGCCACTGCCGGATGTCCTGCGGGGTGCCGCTGTCGAGGAGCTGGTTGATTTCCTTGGTGACGCGCTTGCCCGAGTCCGGGTCGGCGAGGATGCGGAAGAGGGCGACCTGGTCGTCCTCGGCCTGGGCCAGGGGGTAGCCGGTCTCCAGGAAGTACCGCATGGCTTCCGTGGTGCCGATGTCCAGGGCTTCGTTGGCCTCCCGGACGACCCTCTTGCCGCTGTCCTCGTCCGCCAGGATGCGCAGGATCGCGATCCGGAGGTCGTCGTCGGACATCTCGTCCACCGGGGTGCCGGAGCCGTCGGCCGCCGGTGCCGTGGCCGCGGCACCGGCCGGGGAGGCCTCCCCTAAGGCGAAGGCCGGGCCGGTCAGCAACAGCGCCGGGGCCAGAGCGGTGGCTGCGACGGTCAGGGCGGCGCGGGTCATTCTCATCGGTGGACCTGCCTCAAGGACGTAGTGATCTCGGCGGATCCGGCAGCCGCACGAAGCGCGCCGGTGCGGAGATCATCGCTCCTGTCCCGGCCCGGGTCACTGCCCGGTTCCGGCAGTCGTCACGACCCTTCGCTGCCGACTGCGCGCAGCGGGTCGCCGCTGCAGCAGTTCACCGTGACCACATCACTGCGAGACGGCGAGCGCCACGTACGCACTGGCACGCGAGAGGGGCTTCCCCGCGCGAACGCGGAGAAGCCCCTCGGGCGAAGTCAGGAGGCGTCAGCCGCCGAACTCCTCCAGGCCCTTGAGCGCCTGGTCCAGCAGCGCCTGCCGGCCCTCCAGCTCCTTGGCGAGCTTGTCGGCGCGGGCGTTGTTGCCAGAGGCGCGGGCCGTGTCGATCTGCGAACGCAGCTTGTCCACGGCCGCCTGCAGCTGACCGGTCAGACCCGCGGCGCGCGCACGCGCCTCCGGGTTCGTCCGCCGCCACTCCGACTCCTCGGCCTCCTGGAGCGCCCGCTCCACCGCGTGCATCCGCCCCTCGACCTTCGGGCGGGCGTCACGCGGTACGTGGCCGATGGCCTCCCAGCGCTCGTTGATGGCCCGGAACGCGGCCCTGGCCGCCTTCAGGTCCTTCACCGGCACCAGCCGCTCGGCCTCGACCGCGAGCTCCTCCTTCAGCTTGAGGTTCTCGCCCTGCTCCGCGTCCCGCTCGGCGAAGACCTCGCTGCGGGCGGCGAAGAAGACGTCCTGAGCACCGCGGAAGCGGTTCCACAGCTCGTCCTCGGCCTCGCGCTGGGCGCGGCCCGCCGCCTTCCACTCCGTCATCAGGTCGCGGTAGCGGGCGGCCGTGGCGGCCCAGTCGGTGGAACCGGAGAGCGACTCCGCCTCGACGACCAGCTTCTCCTTGGCCTTGCGGGCCTCCTCGCGCTGGGCGTCCAGCGATGCGAAGTGGGCCTTGCGGCGCTTGGAGAACGCCGAGCGGGCATGCGAGAACCGGTGCCAGAGCTCGTCGTCGGACTTGCGGTCGAGCCGCGGCAGGCCCTTCCACGTGTCGACGAGCGCACGGAGCCGCTCGCCCGCGGAGCGCCACTGCTCGCTCTGCGCCAGCTCCTCGGCCTCGGCGACCAGAGCCTCCTTGGCCTGCTTCGCCTCGTCGGTCTGCTTCGCCTTCTGGGCCTTGCGCTCCTCGCGCCGCGAGTCGACCGTCGCGACGAGCGCGTCGAGACGCTTGCGCAGAGCGTCGAGGTCACCGACGGCGTGATGCTCGTCCACCTGCAGACGCAGATGCTCGATGGCGGTCGTCGCGTCCTTCGCCGACAGGTCGGTGGTCTTCACCCGCCGTTCGAGGAGGCCGATCTCGACCACAATGCCCTCGTACTTGCGCTCGAAGTAGGCCAGAGCCTCCTCGGGGGAACCCGCCTGCCACGATCCGACGACCTGCTCGCCGTCGGCTGTCCGCACGTACACGGTGCCGGTCTCATCGACACGGCCCCACGGGTCGCTGCTCACAGCGCCTCCTCCACCTGATGCCCGCGAGGGGGTTCGCCCCCCTGGCATCGTCCACAGTTTCCTGGGGCGGGCAGCGCCCGCCCTGCACAACGCCAATCTAGGCGACCGGCCGCCCGGCTGTCCGCACTCAGCGCGGCCGAAAAAAATCCGTCCCGCGCCAGGACCTGTCAGGGCCGGGCCGGCCGCCCCGGGCCGGTCACGACTTGTCGACAGCGGCCTTCGTGATCTCCACGGCCTTCTTCGGCGCACCGTCGGGGGCGCCGCCCTCCGCACCCGCCGCACCGATCTCCTTGACGACCTTCAGCGAGGCGTCGTCCATCGTGCCGAACGGTGTGTAGTTGGGCGGCAGCTTGCTGTCCTTGTACACCAGGAAGAACTGGCTGCCGCCGGTCTGGGGGCCGGCGTTGGCCATCGCCACCACACCCGCCGGGTAGGTCACCGTGCCGTCGGCGCCCGCCTTGCCCAGCCCCGTCAGGTTCTCGTCCGGGATCGTGTAGCCGGGGCCGCCGGTGCCGTCGCCCTTGGGGTCGCCGCACTGGAGGACGAAGATGTTCTGCGTGGTCAGTCGGTGGCACTTGGTGCCGTCGAAGAAGCCCTTGTCGGCCAGCGACTTGAAGGAGTTCGTGGTGTGCGGGGTCTTCGCCGCGTCCATCGTGAACTTGATGTCGCCCTGGCTCGTCTTGAGCGACATCGCGTACTCGGCCTTCTTGTCGATCTTCATCGCCGGCTCGGGCGCCTTGCTCTCGCTGGGCGAGGGCGACGCGTCGGCCGACGGGTCCGCGCTCGCGGCGGCGTCCGCCTTGTCCTTTTTGCCGTCGTCGTCGAGGGCCAGATAGGAGCCCACACCGATGACCGCCACCACGGCCACCCCGGACGCGATGACGGCCGTCAGCCGCCTCGTCCTGCGGCGGGCCTCCTCCCGGCGCTGCTGCTGCCGCTCGAACTTCTCCCTGGCGAGCTGCCGCCGCCGCTGATCGCTGCTGACCACCGGGTGATCTCCTTGTAGGTCGTGTGATGGGCCTTGGCTGCCCCGTACCGTATATGGGTTAGCTGTGGAATGAGGAGCGCCGGTAGGCTCTGAACTGCCGCGACCTTCTCAGTCGCAATCCGCCGTCGGACGACCATTAAGGACGATCGTGCTCATTGCCGGGTTCCCCGCAGGGGCCTGGGGGACCAACTGTTATCTGGTCGCCCCGGCCGCAGGCGAGGAGTGCGTGATCATCGACCCGGGCCACCAGGCCGCGGCCGGAGTCGAGGAAGCACTGAAGAAGCATCGGCTGAAGCCCGTCGCCGTCGTACTGACCCACGGCCACATCGACCATGTCGCCTCGGTCGTCCCCGTGTGCGGCGCGCACGACGTCCCCGCCTGGATCCACCCCGAGGACCGCTACATGATGAGTGACCCGGAGAAGGCCCTCGGCCGCTCCATCGGGATGCCGCTCATGGGCGAGCTGACGATCGGGGAGCCGGACGACGTCAAGGAGCTGAGCGACGGCGCTCTGCTGAAGCTGGCCGGTCTGGAGTTCGGTGTCGCGCATGCGCCCGGCCATACCAAGGGGTCGGTGACGTTCAGGATGCCCGAGGCCGCGGATGTTCCGCAGATCCTCTTCTCGGGCGACCTGCTCTTCGCCGGCTCCGTCGGACGCACCGACCTGCCCGGCGGCGACCACGCCGAGCTGCTCGAGTCGCTGGCCCGTGTGTGCCTGCCGCTCGACGACTCGACCGTGGTGCTGTCCGGCCACGGACCCCAGACGACCATCGGCCGTGAGCGCGCCTCGAATCCGTTCCTGAACGGCATGGACGCGCCCCGACGAGGAATGTGACGAGAGAAATCCCGTGAGCACTTTCAAGGCCCCCAAGGGCACGTACGACCTGACCCCGCCGGACTCCGCCAAGTACCTCGCGGTGCGCGAGGCCATCGCCGCACCCCTGAAGAACTCCGGCTACGGCTACATCGAGACCCCCGGCTTCGAGGACGTCGCGCTCTTCTCGCGCGGTGTCGGTGAGTCCACCGACATCGTGACCAAGGAGATGTACACCCTCACCACCAAGGGCGGCTCCCAGCTGGCCCTGCGCCCCGAGGGCACCGCTTCGGTGCTCCGTGCCGCGCTGGAGGCCAACCTCCACAAGCTCGGCAACCTGCCCGTGAAGCTCTGGTACTCCGGCTCCTACTACCGCTACGAGCGCCCGCAGAAGGGCCGCTACCGCCACTTCTCGCAGGTCGGTGCCGAGGCGATCGGTGCCGAGGACCCTGCGCTGGACGCCGAGCTGATCATCCTGGCCGACCAGGCGTACCGCGCGCTGGGCCTGCGGAACTTCCGCATTCTGCTCAACTCGCTGGGCGACAAGGAATGCCGTCCCGTCTACCGGGACGCGCTCCAGGGCTTCCTGCGCGAGCTCGACCTGGACGAGGAGACCCGCCGCCGCATCGAGATCAACCCGCTCCGGGTCCTCGACGACAAGCGGCCCGAGGTGCAGAAGCAGCTGACCGGTGCCCCGGTGCTGCGCGACTACCTCTGCGACGCCTGCAAGGCGTACCACGAGGAGGTGCGCGACCTGCTCTCGGCGGCGGGCGTGGTGTACGAGGACGACGAGAAGCTCGTCCGCGGCCTCGACTACTACACCCGCACCACCTTCGAGTTCGTCCACGACGGGCTCGGCTCGCAGTCCGCGGTGGGCGGCGGCGGCCGCTACGACGGTCTGTCCGAGATGATCGGCGGACCGGCGCTCCCGTCGGTCGGCTGGGCGCTCGGCGTTGACCGTACGGTGCTCGCACTGGAGGCGGAGGGCATCGAGCTCGAACTGCCCGCCGCCACCAGCGTCTTCGCGGTCCCGCTCGGCGAGGAGGCCCGGCGGGTGCTCTTCGGCGTCGTCACGCAGCTGCGCCGCGAGGGCGTGGCGGCGGACTTCGCGTACGGGAACCGCGGCCTCAAGGGCGCGATGAAGAGCGCGAACCGGTCGGGGGCCCGCCTCACGGTCGTCGCGGGCGAGCGCGACCTGGCCGACGGTGTCGTCCAGCTCAAGGACATGGAGTCCGGCGAGCAGACGGCCGTGCCGCTGTCCGGCGTGGTCGAGGCGGTCCGCGAACGCCTGGCCTGAGGCGTCGTCGTCGGGGTGGCCGACGGGATCTTCCCGTCGGCCACCCCGAAGTCACGTCCGGCCCCGGCCTTCTCCGGCAGCGGGCGGAGTGCGCCACCGCCTCCCGTACCGTCAACTCGGCGCGTCCGGATTCATCCCGACAGGCGCGGCCGAACCGGGAGCGCCAACGGCGGCCGGATCGACGCCGGGCACCGTGACCGACCTTTCGGCACGGCCGCGACGACCCTGCGGGTTCTCCACGCCCGCGCTCTTCCCGGCCGGTTCGGCCCGGGGGTCCCGAACACCTCGCCCCGCCGGATCCCCAGGTCCGGGCCGTTCACGCAGGCCATTTCGCCGTGGTGCTTCCCCGGTACGCGTGCTGCCATCGCGAGTTCGGCCATGGCGCGGAGCCTCACGCGGCCCTTGAGCTCCGCGCCGGTCGCGCGCAGACCTTTGGGTACACCTTTATGTCCATCGAACAGAAGAGCTGCGCCGTGGTACGGCACAATGACCGTGCCAGCAGGCCACTCACTGATGGAACGGCGATATGACGACTGCAGCGGTTGACCATCCCTCCTCCGAACAGGACGAGGACGGCGGGAAGAGGACCATCGGCGGCAGTCGGGCGTTCGCACTGCTGTTGGTGATCACGGGTGCCGCCGGGCTCCTCGCCGCCTGGGTCATCACCATCGACAAGTTCAAGTTGCTGGAGGACCCCAACTTCACACCGGGCTGCAGCCTCAACCCGGTCGTCGCGTGCGGCAACATCATGAAGAGCGAGCAGGCGGCCGCGTTCGGCTTCCCGAACCCGATGCTCGGCATGGCCACCTACCCCGTGATCATCGGAATCGGGCTGGCACTGCTCGCCGGCGCCCGCTTCCGCAGCTGGTACTGGCTCGGGATGAACGCCGGCACGCTGTTCGGCGTCGGCTTCTGCACCTGGCTCCAGTACCAGTCGCTCTACAACATCAACTCGCTCTGCCTCTGGTGCTGCCTGGCCTGGGTCGCCACGATCTTCATGTTCTGCTACGTCACCACGCACAACATCAAGCACCGGATCATTCCCGCGCCGAGCTGGCTGCGCAACGGTCTGACGGAGTTCCACTGGGTGCTGCCGGCCCTGTGGATCGGCATCATCGGCATGCTGGTCCTGACCCGCTGGTGGGACTTCTGGACCAGCTGACAGGCCCGTCCCTCCCGGGCGCCCGGCCCGGGAGGGATGTCAGTGCCGTGGCATAGGCTTCAAAACGTGGAGCCCGACCTTTTTACCGCAGCAGCCGAAGACCGCCAGGAGAAGGACCCGTCCAGCAGCCCACTGGCTGTCCGGATGCGCCCCCGCACCCTTGACGAGGTCGTCGGCCAGCAGCATCTGCTCAAGCCGGGCTCGCCGCTGCGCCGCCTGGTCGGCGAGGGCAACGGCGGGCCGGCGGGGCCGTCGTCGGTGATCCTCTGGGGCCCGCCCGGCATCGGGAAGACGACTCTGGCGTACGTGGTCAGCAAGGCCACCAACAAGCGCTTCGTCGAACTCTCCGCGATCACCGCGGGCGTCAAGGAGGTGCGCGCGGTCATCGAGGGCGCCCGCCGCGCCACCGGTGGTTACGGCAAGGAGACCGTCCTCTTCCTCGACGAGATCCACCGCTTCTCCAAGGCGCAGCAGGACTCGCTGCTGCCGGCCGTGGAGAACCGCTGGGTGACGCTGATCGCGGCGACCACCGAGAATCCGTACTTCTCGATCATCTCGCCGCTGCTGTCCCGTTCGCTGCTGCTCACCCTGGAATCGCTCACCGACGACGATCTGCGCGGACTGCTCGGGCGCGCGCTCACCGACGAGCGGGGGCTCGGCGGCGCGGTGACGCTGCCGGAGGAGGCCGAGGCGCATCTGCTGCGGATCGCGGGCGGCGACGCCCGCCGGGCGCTGACCGCGCTGGAGGCCGCGGCCGGTGCCGCGCTGGCCAAGCAGGAGAAGGAGATCAGCCTCCTGACCCTGGAGGAGACCGTCGACCGTGCGGCCGTCAAGTACGACCGGGACGGCGACCAGCACTACGACGTGGCGAGCGCGCTCATCAAGTCGATCCGCGGTTCGGACGTGGATGCGGCGCTGCACTATCTGGCCCGGATGATCGAGGCGGGGGAGGACCCCCGGTTCATCGCCCGGCGGCTGATGATCTCGGCCAGCGAGGATATCGGCCTCGCCGACCCCACGGCGCTGCCCACCGCCGTCGCGGCCGCCCAGGCGGTCGCCATGATCGGTTTCCCGGAGGCGGCGCTGACCCTGAGCCATGCCACGATCGCCCTGGCCCTCGCCCCCAAGTCCAACGCGGCGACCCTGGCGATCTTCGCCGCCCAGGAGGACGTACGGAAGGGGCTCGCGGGCCCCGTTCCTGCCCATCTGCGCGACGGCCACTACAAGGGCGCCGCCAAGCTGGGCCACGCCCAGGGCTATGTGTATCCGCACGACGTCCCCGGCGGCATCGCCGCCCAGCAGTACGCACCGGACGCGGTGCGCGACAAGCACTACTACCAGCCCACGCGCTACGGCGCGGAGGCGCGCTACGCGGATGTGGTGGAACGGGTCCGCGAGCGGCTCGGCCGCACGGCCGGCGACGGCACCGGCACGTCCGCGGGCTGAGGCCGCGCGGGGTCGCGCCACCCCTTCAGTGCGCCGCGGCCTCGAAGAGCGCGTACATCGCCTCGCGCAGTTCGTCGACGTCCCGCACCGGAGCGGGGAATTCGAAGCGGGCGTCGTAGCTTTGCCCCCGGTCCTCGCACAGCCTCAGCCGCAGCCCGTACCGGTCCAGCGCGAGCGGCACGACGGAAGGCAGGTGGGCCGGGCAGCGGCCCTCCGTCCGGTCGCCCAGCAGCCCGCACAGCGTCGCCAGCTGCTCGCCGTGCGCCGCGTGCAGATGCTGCAGCAGCTCCGCCTCATGCTCGATCAGCGGATCGGGCGTCGCGTCCCGGAATGCCTCCGGCTGAACCTCCTCGGCGCCCCACAGATCGTCGACGTACGCCTCGCCCGTCTCCAGCCTGAGCGTCATCCGGCCGGGCCCCGACAGGCCGGGTACGGTGGTGAGCCGGCCCGAGACCCATGCGCGGCCGCGGATGCGGTGCGGGACGGATACCGGCGCTACGTCCGTGAGCTCCAGCCCAGCCGACAGTTCGTCGTCCTCGGCGTGTGTCGCGGTCCGTACCACCGGGGAATCGGCGGGGAGTTCCAGGAACAGATCCCCGTCGGGACCGACGCTTCGGGTGAGCGGCATCAGCTGGTCCCAGGCCGCTGCGTCCACCCCGGGGATGAGCAGCACCGACGAGCAGGTACTCTGTACGAGAGTTCGTGTGCGCTCGGCTGCTGACGGCATCCGAGTGTTTTCAAGCCCGCCGGGACGCGGCTGACCACGATCTGATCGGTCCTCCGTCGTATCGGCACCCCGAGGGGTGTCGACGCTGTCAGTGCTGTCCGTGATGTGACTGGTGTTCCCCGGGCGAGACATGCGATCTCCTTAAGTAAGGTGAGCCTAACCTAACCTACAACGGAGGTCTGGAGAACGTGCCTAACCAGTCGCGTCCCAAGGTCAAGAAGAGCCGCGCGCTCGGCATCGCGCTGACGCCGAAGGCCGTCAAGTACTTCGAGGCCCGCCCCTACCCGCCGGGCGAGCACGGCCGTGGCCGCAAGCAGAACTCGGACTACAAGGTCCGTCTGCTGGAGAAGCAGCGTCTGCGTGCGCAGTACGACATCAGCGAGCGCCAGATGGCGCGCGCGTACGACCGCGCCAAGAAGGCCGAGGGCAAGACGGGCGAGGCGCTGGTCGTCGAGCTCGAGCGCCGTCTCGACGCGCTGGTTCTGCGTTCGGGCATCGCCCGCACCATCTACCAGGCCCGTCAGATGGTCGTGCACGGTCACATCGAGGTCAACGGTGGCAAGGTCGACAAGCCGTCGTTCCGCGTCCGTCCCGACGACATCGTGATGGTCCGCGAGCGCAGCCGCGACAAGCACCCCTTCCAGGTGGCCCGCGAGGGTGGCTACGCCCCCGACGGCGAGACCCCGCGCTACCTGCAGGTGAACCTGAAGGCCCTGGCCTTCCGCCTTGACCGGGACCCGAACCGCAAGGAAATCCCCGTGATCTGCGACGAGCAGCTCGTCGTCGAGTACTACGCCCGCTGATCCAGGCGTAGTCGCTCTCACCAGCGCTCAGGCCCGCCCCTCCCGGATGTACGGGAGGCGGCGGGCCTCCGCGTTCTCCCGGGGCGGCAGGGTTCCGGGCAGCCGCCCAGGAGTCTCCCGGCAGCCCGCCGGGCCGCTCGCCAGGGCCCTGGCCACCGCCGCGTCCGGATCCAGCTGCCCGCCCGCGCGCAGCCCGGCATCGTACCGGCTGTCGCCCAGCGCCCGGCGGGCCGGCTCCTCGCAGTGCATCCGAGGCTGCCCGTAGTGCACCGGAACAGAGCGCTGGGGGCGTCGCATGAGTCACGCAGAGTACTGGCGTGAAAGCTCTCCGTGCAATCTCCTTATGGCAACGCCCGCCTTTTCCGCGGGTAATGCGGTACGGGGTGTGACCACCGGCGCGATAGGCTCGGGGGACGACGACCGGCCGCTGCGACGGCCGTCGCCGGAGAGACAGACAGAGACAGCGACAAGCTAGAGAGCGGTGCACTGTGTCCGGTGGAGAGGTAGCCGGGATCCTGGTGGCCGTCTTCTGGGCGATCCTGGTTTCGTTCCTCGCCGTCGTGCTGGTGAGGCTCGCCCAGACGCTCAGGGCGACCACCAAGCTCGTGGCGGACGTGACCGAACAGGCGGTCCCGCTGCTCGCCGACGCCTCCGAGACCGTGCGTTCCGCGCAGACCCAGCTCGACAAGGTCGACGCGATCGCCACGGACGTCCAGGAAGTCACCTCGAACGCCTCCGCGCTCTCCACCACCGTCGCCTCGACCTTCGGCGGCCCGCTCGTCAAGGTCGCCGCGTTCGGCTACGGGGTACGGCGGGCGATCGGCCGGAAGGCCGACCCCTCACCGGAACCCGCCCGCCGGGCCGTGGTCGTCGGCCGTACCGTGCCGTCGGCACGCGGCAGGAAGCGCAACGGCAGAAACTCCCGCGGATCGAAGGACTGACGCAGCCATGTTCCGCCGTACGTTCTGGTTCACCGCAGGCGCCGCCGCCGGCGTCTGGGCCACCGCCAAGGTCAACCGGAAACTCAAGCAGCTGACCCCCGAGAGCCTCGCGGCGCAGGCCGCGGACCGGGCGATCGAGACGGGGCACAAGCTCAAGGACTTCGCGCTGGACGTCCGTGAGTCCATGGCGCGACGCGAAGCCGAACTGGGCGAGGCGCTGGGCCTTCAGGCGCCGGTCGATCCGGACCTCCCCGTGCGGCGGCACTACGTCGTCGAGGCGTCCGAGCCCCTCGGACCCGAAAGGCCCCTCGGGGCCACCGAATACCGCAAGCTCCCCTACACGTCGTACAACCGGAATGAGGACCACTGATGGAGTCGGCTGAAATTCGTCGCCGCTGGCTGAGCTTCTTCGAGGAGCGCGGTCACACCGTCGTCCCTTCGGCGTCGCTCATCGCGGACGACCCGACTCTGCTGCTGGTCCCCGCGGGCATGGTGCCCTTCAAGCCGTACTTCCTCGGCGAGGTCAAGCCGCCCGCCCCGCGCGTCACCAGCGTGCAGAAGTGCGTCCGTACGCCGGACATCGAAGAGGTCGGCAAGACCACCCGGCACGGCACGTTCTTCCAGATGTGCGGCAACTTCTCCTTCGGCGACTACTTCAAGGAAGGCGCCATCGGTTACGCCTGGGAGGCTCTGACGAGCTCCGTGGCGGACGGCGGCTTCGGTCTCGATCCCGAGCGGCTGTGGATCACGGTCTACCTCGACGACGACGAGGCCGAGGCCATCTGGCGCGACAAGATCGGTGTGCCGGCCGAGCGTATCCAGCGGCTGGGCAAGAAGGACAACTTCTGGTCCATGGGCGTCCCCGGCCCCTGCGGCCCCTGCTCCGAGATCAACTACGACCGCGGTCCCGAGTTCGGCGTCGAGGGCGGCCCGGCCGTCAACGACGAGCGGTACGTGGAGATCTGGAACCTCGTCTTCATGCAGTACGAGCGAGGCGCCGGTGACGGCAAGGAGGACTTCCCGATCCTCGGCGACCTGCCGTCGAAGAACATCGACACGGGTCTGGGCCTGGAACGCCTCGCCATGATCCTGCAGGACGTACAGAACATGTACGAGACCGACACCCTGCGCGTCGTCATGGACCGGGCCACCGAGCTGACCGGTGTCCGCTACGGCGCCGACCACGGTTCGGACGTCTCGCTCCGTGTGGTCGCCGACCACATCCGCACCTCCGTGATGCTCATCGGCGACGGCGTCACGCCGGGCAACGAGGGCCGCGGCTACGTGCTGCGCCGGATCATGCGCCGCGCCATCCGCAACATGCGGCTGCTGGGTGCCACCGGACCGGTCGTCAAGGCCCTGGTCGACGTCGTGATCGAGACGATGGGGCAGCAGTACCCGGAGCTGATCACCGACCGCAAGCGCATCGAGACCGTCGCCCACGCCGAGGAGGCCGCCTTCCTCAAGGCCCTCAAGGGCGGCACCAACATCCTCGACACCGCCGTCACCGAGACCAAGGCCACCGGCGGCAAGGTCCTCGCCGGCGACAAGGCGTTCCTGCTCCACGACACCTGGGGCTTCCCGATCGACCTCACCCTGGAGATGGCCGCCGAACAGGGCCTCTCGGTGGACGAGGAGGGCTTCCGCCGCCTGATGAAGGAGCAGCGGGACCGCGCCAAGGCGGACGCCCGCGCCAAGAAGACCGGTCACGCCGACCTGTCCGCCTACCGCGAGGTCGCCGACAGCTCCGGCGCCACCGACTTCACCGGCTACACCGCCACCGAGGGCGAGTCGACCATCGTCGGCCTCCTCGTCGACGGCGTGTCCTCCCCGGCCGCCTCCGAGGGCGACGAGGTCGAGGTCGTCCTCGACCGCACCCCGTTCTACGCCGAGGGTGGTGGCCAGATCGCCGACCAGGGCCGGCTCAGGCTCGACACCGGCGCCGTCATCGAGGTCCGCGACGTCCAGAAGCCGGTCCCCGGCGTCCACGTCCACAAGGGTGTCGTCCAGGTCGGCGAGGTCACCGTCGGCGCTCCGGTCTTCGCCTCCATCGACGTCAAGCGCCGCCGTGCCATCGCCCGCGCCCACTCCGCCACGCACCTCACGCACCAGGCCCTGCGCGACGCTCTCGGCCCGACGGCCGCCCAGGCCGGTTCCGAGAACCAGCCCGGCCGTTTCCGCTTCGACTTCGGCTCGCCGAACGCCGTTCCCGGCTCGGTCATGACCGACGTCGAGCAGAAGATCAACGACGTGCTCTCGCGTGAACTCGACGTGCAGGCCGAGGTCATGTCGATCGACGAGGCCAAGAAGCAGGGCGCCATCGCCGAGTTCGGCGAGAAGTACGGGGAGCGGGTCCGGGTCGTCACCATCGGCGACTTCTCCAAGGAGCTCTGCGGCGGTACGCATGTCCACAACACCGCCCAGCTGGGCCTGGTGAAGCTGCTCGGAGAGTCGTCCATCGGCTCCGGCGTGCGTCGCATCGAGGCCCTCGTCGGCGTCGACGCGTACAACTTCCTCGCCAAGGAGCACACGGTCGTCGCTCAGCTCCAGGAGCTGGTCAAGGGGCGCCCCGAGGAGCTCCCGGAGAAGATCGCCGGAATGCTCGGCAAGCTGAAGGACGCCGAGAAGGAGATCGAGAAGTTCCGCGCGGAGAAGGTCCTCCAGGCCGCCGCCGGACTGGCCGGGTCCGCCAAGGACGTACGCGGCGTAGCCCTGGTCACCGGCCAGGTCCCCGACGGCACGTCCGCCGACGACCTGCGCAAGCTCGTACTCGACGTCCGTGGCCGCATCCAGGGCGGCCGCCCGGCCGTCGTGGCCCTGTTCACCACGGCCAACGGCCGCCCGCTGACCGTCATCGCCACCAACGAGGCCGCCCGCGAGCGCGGTCTCAAGGCCGGTGACCTGGTCCGTACCGCGGCCAAGACCCTCGGCGGCGGCGGTGGCGGCAAGCCGGACGTCGCCCAGGGCGGCGGTCAGGACCCCGAGGCCATCGGTGCCGCGGTGTCCGCCGTCGAACGCCTCGTCACCGAGACGGCGTGACGACGGGAATGACGCAGATGCGCCGCGGTCGTCGTCTCGCGATCGATGTCGGGGACGCCCGGATCGGGGTCGCCTCGTGCGACCCCGACGGGATCCTCGCCACGCCGGTGGAGACCGTTCCGGGACGCGATGTCCCGGCGGCCCACCGGCGGCTCGGGCAGATCGTCGAGGAGTACGAGCCGATCGAGATCATCATCGGTCTGCCGCGGTCCCTCGGCGGCGGTGAGGGACCCGCCGCCGCCAAGATCCGGGTCTTCGCCCAGGAGGTCGCCCGCGCGGTCGCGCCCATTCCGGTGCGACTCGTGGACGAGAGGATGACCACAGTTACGGCCAGTCAGGGGCTGCGCGCTTCGGGCGTGAAGTCCAAGAAAGGCCGATCCGTCATCGATCAAGCTGCCGCTGTGGTGATCCTTCAGAACGCTCTGGAGTCCGAACGGGCGTCGGGCCGGGCCCCGGGCGAAGCCGTCGAAGTGGTTGTCTGATCGCGATACGGTAACGTTCCGCGCGATGCGGCGGTGCTTCGAACAAACACCGCACAGCAAAGAGGCGGAATGTCGTCTCGCGGCTCTAGGGGATCGATGACTGAGTATGGCCGGGGCCCCGGCTCCGAACCGTGGCATCCCGAGGACCCCTTGTACGGGGACCAGGGATGGGGAGGACAGCAGCCCGCCCACGGCCAGAACCAGTACGGCGGCGAGCAGCAGCAGCCCTACCCGCACGATCCGTACGCGCAGCAGCAGCCGCCGCAGGCGCAGGACCCGTACGCACAGCAGCAGTATCAGCAGCAGCCCGGCTACGGGGTCCAGCCGGACCCGTACGCGCAGCAGCCCCAGCAGCCGCAGTACGACACCGGCGGCTGGGGCACCGGTCAGCAGCCCGCCGCGATGCCGTACGACGCCCAGTCGGCTGCCGACCCGTACGGCGGGGGACAGGGCGGTTACGGCGAGACGCAGGACCACTACGGCACGCCGGAGGCCTACCCGCCGCCGCAGCCCCCGGGCCGTCGTGAGGCCGCTCCCCAGCAGGCCCCGACGCAGACTCCCGACTGGGACCCGGAGGTCCAGCCGGAGGAGACCCACCCGTTCTTCACGGGCGCCGACGACCGTGACGACAATGGCGACGAGCGTGACGACGACCCGCGTGAGTCACGCCGCGGCGGCCGGGGCGGCAATGAGCGTCGCGGCAAGGGCAAGAAGAAGAGCCGCAGCGGCAGCGCCTGCCTGGTCGTCTCGCTGGTCCTGGTCGGCGGCCTCGGCGGGGTGAGCTACTTCGGCTACACGTACTGGCAGGACAAGTTCGGCGCGGCGCCCGACTATGCGGGCAGCGGCTCAGGGTCGGTCGAGGTGGAGATCCCCAAGGGCGCGTTCGGGACCGACATCGGCAACATCCTCAAGAAGCAGGGTGTGGTCAAGAGCGTCGACGCGTTCGTCGCCGCGCAGGGCGAGAACCCCAAGGGGAAGTCGATCCAGGCGGGGGTGTACCTCCTCCACGAGAAGATGTCCGCGGCCGAGGCCGTGAAGATGATGGTCGACCCGAACAGCCAGAACCTTCTCGTGATTCCCGAGGGACGCCGCAACGTCCAGATCTACGAGCTGATCGACAAGAAGCTGGACCTCAAGGCGGGCACGACCAAGGGCATCGCCAAGTCCGATGCGTCCGACCTCGGTCTGCCGGACTGGGCGAGCGACAACAAGGACATCAAGGATCCGCTGGAAGGATTCCTTTACCCGGCCGCGTATCCGGTGACGAAGGAAACCAAGCCCGAGGCCATTCTCAAGAAGATGGTCGAGCGGTCCAACCAGGAATACGAGAAACTCGACCTCGAAGGCGCAGCCAAGAAGTACAAGCTGGACGGCCCGTGGCAGGTGCTCACCGTCGCCAGCCTGGTGCAGGCGGAGGGGCTCACGCACGACGACTTCCGCAAGATGGCCGAAGTCGTCTACAACCGCTTGAAGCCCGACAACATCGCCACGAACCGCAAGCTCCAATTCGACTCCGCTTTCAATTACCTCAATAAGCAGAGCAAGATCAAGATCAGTTCGAATGAGATCCTGACCAACCCGGATCCCTACAACACCTATTACCATGCGGGACTTCCGCCGGGCCCGATCAGCAATCCGGGCGACGAAGCCTTGCGGGCCACGCTCAGCCCCACCGGTGACGGGTGGATGTACTTCATCTCGCTCGATGGCAAGAAGACCCAGTTCACCAAGACGGCCGCCGAACACGAGAAACTCAACAAAAAGTTCAAGGAAAAGCATGGCCTCGGCTGATCGGCGCCACCGCGCCGCCGTCCTCGGTTCGCCCATCGCGCACTCGCTCTCGCCGGTGCTGCACCGGGCCGCGTACGCCGAACTCGGCCTCGACGGCTGGACGTACGACCGGTTCGAGATCGACGAGCAGGCGCTGCCCGGTTTCGTCGAGGGCCTGGACCGTACGTGGGCCGGGCTCTCGCTGACCATGCCGCTCAAACGGGCGATCATCCCGCTGCTGGACTCCATCAGTGAGACCGCGTCGTCGGTGGAGGCCGTCAACACGGTCGTCCTCACCGAGGACGGCCGACGGACCGGCGACAACACCGACATCCCAGGGATGATCGCCGCACTGCGCGAGCGCGGGGTCGAGAAGGCCGAGTCCGCCGCCGTCCTCGGCGCCGGCGCCACCGCCTCGTCCGCGCTCGCCGCGCTCTCGCGGATCTGCACCGGACCGGTCACGGCCTACGTCCGCAGCCGCGAGCGCGGTGACGAGATGCGCGGCTGGGGCGAGCGGCTCGGCATTGAGGTGCGGATCGCCGACTGGGCGGAGGCCGCGCAGGCGCTGCGTGCCCCGCTGATCGTCGCGACGACCCCGGCCGGGGCCACGGACGGGCTGATGGCTGACGTACCGGAGCGTCCCGGCACGCTCTTCGACGTGCTGTACGAGCCCTGGCCCACCGGACTCGCGTCCGCCTGGGCGGCTCGCGGCGGTTCAGTCATCGGAGGTCTTGACCTCCTGGTGCACCAGGCCGTCCTCCAGGTCGAGCAGATGACGGGCCGCTCGCCGGCCCCGCTGGCCGCCATGCGCCGAGCCGGCGAGCAGGCGCTGGCCGCCCGCTGACCGTGGATCCGGCCCGCCGATCCGTCCGTCTGATGGACCGGCGGCGGGCCGGGGCCCCCGGCCGTGGGAGGATCGAAGGCGGCGGGCCAGGGCCGCGCACCCGGTCGCGCCGTTGCAGTTCCAGGCGCGAGCATGAGGAGCACCGTTGAGCAGGTTGCGCTGGCTGACCGCGGGGGAGTCGCACGGCCCCGCACTCGTGGCGACGCTGGAGGGTCTTCCGGCCGGCGTCCCGATCACCACGGAGATGGTGGCGGACGCACTCGCCCGGCGACGGCTCGGATATGGCCGCGGTGCGCGGATGAAGTTCGAGAAGGACGAGGTCACCTTCCTCGGCGGGGTGCGCCACGGTCTCACCATGGGCTCCCCGGTCGCCGTCATGGTGGGCAACACCGAGTGGCCCAAGTGGGAGCAGGTCATGTCGGCCGACCCGGTTGACCCGGACGAGCTGGCCGCGCTGGCCCGCAACGCCCCGCTGACCCGCCCGAGGCCCGGCCACGCCGACCTCGCCGGCATGCAGAAGTACGGCTTCGACGAGGCCCGGCCGATTCTGGAGCGCGCCAGCGCCCGGGAGACGGCGGCCCGCGTCGCGCTCGGCGCCGTCGCCCGGTCGTACCTCAAGGAGACCGCCGGCATCGAGATCGTCAGTCATGTCGTCGAGCTGGCCGCGGCCAAGGCGCCCTACGGCGTCTACCCGACCCCCGCCGACGTGGAGAAGCTCGACGCCGACCCGGTGCGGTGTCTGGACGCCGACGCGAGCAAGGAAATGGTCGCCGAGATCGACCAGGCCCACAAGGACGGCGACACCCTCGGCGGCGTCGTCGAGGTACTGGCGTACGGCGTGCCCGTCGGCCTCGGCTCGCACGTCCACTGGGACCGCCGGCTCGACGCCCGCCTCGCCGCCGCCCTCATGGGCATCCAGGCCATCAAGGGGGTCGAGGTCGGCGACGGCTTCGACCTGGCCCGGGTCCCCGGCTCCAAGGCGCACGACGAGATCCTGGTCACCGAGGACGGCATCAAGCGCGCCTCCGGCCGTTCCGGCGGCACCGAGGGCGGTCTGACCACCGGCGAACTGCTGCGCGTCCGGGCCGCGATGAAGCCCATCGCGACCGTGCCGCGCGCGCTCGCCACCGTCGACGTCGTCACCGGCGAGCCCGCCAAGGCCCACCACCAGCGCTCCGACGTCTGTGCCGTTCCGGCTGCGGGAATCGTCGCCGAGGCGATGGTCGCCCTGGTCCTGGCCGACGCCGTCGCGGAGAAGTTCGGCGGCGACAGCGTCACCGAGACCCACCGCAATGTGCAGTCGTACCTCGACCACCTCCAGATCCGATGAGCGGCCCGCTGATCGTCCTCGTCGGCCCGATGGGCGTCGGCAAGTCCACCGTCGGTGAGCTGCTCGCCGACCGCCTCGGCACCGGCTACCGCGACACCGACGCGGACGTCGTGGCCACGGCGGGCAAGCCGATCCCGGAGATCTTCTACGACGAGGGCGAGGAGCACTTCCGCGAGCTGGAGCGGCGCGCGGTGCACACCGCCGTCGCCGAGCACACCGGCGTCCTCTCCCTCGGCGGCGGCGCCGTGCTCGACGCGACGACCCGCGAGCTGCTCGCCGGCCGCCCCGTCGTCTACCTCTCGATGGAGGTGGAGGAGGCCGTCAAGCGGGTCGGCCTGAACACCGCCCGCCCGCTGCTCGCCGTCAACCCGCGCCGGCAGTGGCGCGAGCTGATGGATGCCCGCCGCCACCTGTACACCGACGTGGCCCGGGTGACCGTCGCCACCGACGAGCGCACCCCCGAAGAGGTCGCCCAGGCGGTCCTCGACGCACTGGAACTGCCGGAGCGCACGGACGACCCCGTCGCGCCCGGCCGGGAGAACACACGCATGACCGAGCAGGGCCTCATCCGTATCCCGATCGCAGGCAGCGCGGGCACCGACCCGTACGAGGTGCTGGTCGGCCGGCAGCTGCTGGGCGAGCTGCCCAATCTCATCGGCGACCGTGCCAAGCGGGTCGCGGTGCTGCATCCGGAGGCGCTCGCCGAGACCGGTGAGGCGGTCCGCCAGGACCTCGCCGAGCAGGGCTACGAAGCCATCGCCATCCAGCTGCCCAACGCCGAGGAGGCGAAGACCGCCGAGGTCGCGGCGTACTGCTGGAAGGCGCTCGGCCAGACCGGCTTCACCCGCACCGACGTCATCGTCGGCGTCGGCGGCGGCGCCACCACCGATGTGGCCGGATTCGTCGCGGCGACCTGGCTGCGCGGGGTGCGCTGGCTCGCCGTGCCCACGACCGTGCTCGCCATGGTCGACGCGGCCGTCGGCGGCAAGACCGGCATCAACACCGCCGAGGGCAAGAACCTTGTAGGCGCCTTCCACCCGCCGGCCGGGGTGCTCTGCGACCTGGCCGCGCTGGACTCGCTGCCTGTGAACGACTACGTCAGCGGCATGGCCGAGGTCATCAAGGCCGGCTTCATCGCCGACCCGGCCATCCTCGACCTGGTCGAGGCGGACCCGGAGGGCGCCCGCAGGCCCACCGGACCGCACACCGCCGAGCTGATCGAACGCGCCATCAGGGTCAAGGCCGAGGTCGTCTCCAGCGACCTGAAGGAATCCGGACTGCGCGAGATCCTCAACTACGGCCACACCCTGGCCCATGCCATCGAGAAGAACGAGCGCTACAAATGGCGTCACGGCGCCGCGGTCTCGGTGGGCATGGTCTTCGCCGCCGAGCTGGGCCGGCTGGCCGGACGGCTCGACGACGCCACCGCCGACCGGCACCGCGCCGTCCTGGAGTCCGTCGGACTGCCGCTCACCTACCGCGGCGACCAGTGGCCCAAGCTGCTGGAGAACATGAAGGTCGACAAGAAGTCCCGCGGCGACCTGCTGCGCTTCATCGTCCTGGACGGCCTGGGCAAGCCCACCGTCCTGGAGGGCCCCGACCCTGCCGTGCTGCTGGCCGCCTACGGGGAGGTGTCGGCGTGACCCGCCGGGTGCTCGTCCTCAACGGTCCGAACCTCGGCCGGCTCGGCTCCCGCGAGCCGGACGTGTACGGCGCCACGTCCTACGCCGGACTCGTCGAGACCTGCCAGGCGCTCGGCAAGGAGCTCGGCTTCGACGTCGACGTCCGAGAGACCAACGACGAGGGCGAGCTGATCCGCTGGCTCCACGAGGCCGCGGACGGTTCAATTCCGGTCGTTCTCAACCCGGGTGCCTTCACCCACTACTCGTACGGGATGCGGGACGCGGCGGCCCAGCGCACCGCCCCGCTGATCGAGGTGCACATCTCGAACCCGTACGCGCGGGAGGAATTCCGCCACAACTCCGTGGTCGCGCCGGTCGCCACGGGGACCGTGGCCGGATTCGGCATCGGCTCCTACCGCCTCGCCCTGCGCGCCCTCGCGGACGAGCTGACCGGCTGACGGACCGGCTTCCCGGCCATCCGGGCACTGTTACGCGTCCCCGGCCGTTGTTCCAGCGGCGGCCGGGGACGGTACGGTTGCCGTTCCACCAGCGCCAGTTGCCTGTACGAGACGGAGTGGCACCGGATGCAGCACGCAGTGGGGGCCCCGCTGCCGCCGCCCCAAGGACCCGGAAGCGGACCTGTCGGCTGGTCGCACCAGGCCCAGCACCCCGGCCACCCCGGCCACCCCGGTCCGCCGGGGCCGCCGCCCATGACCCCGCCCGCGCCCGGCGGGTGGAGCGGGCCCGCCCCGCACCATGCCCCGGGCCCTCCCCTCAGGGAGACCACGGGACACGTCCAGCTGCCGCCCGGCGGCCCGGTCCCGCTGCCCGCGCCGCCCGCCGAGCCCGGCACCGGCAGTACGACCCTCGCGGTCCTCCTGATCGGCCCCGCGGGCGCCGGCAAGACCACCGTGGCCAAGCTCTGGGCCAGCCGCCGCCGGGTGCCCACCGCCCATGTCAGCCTCGACGACGTCCGCGAATGGGTCTGCTCCGGTTTCGCCGACCCGCAGGCCGGGTGGAACGACCACTCCGAGGCCCAGTACCGCCTGGCCCGCCGCACCTGCGGCTTCGCCGCCCGCAACTTCCTCGCCAACGGCATCTCCTGCATCCTCGACGACGCCGTCTTCCCCGACCGCCCGGTCGTCGGGCTCGGCGGCTGGAAGCGCCACGTCGGCCCCGGACTCCTGCCCGTCGTCCTGCTGCCCGGCCTGGAGATCGTGCTGGAGCGCAACGCCGCCCGGAGCGGCAACCGCCGCCTCTCGGACGAGGAGGTCGCCAGGATTCACGGCCGGATGGCCGGCTGGTACGGCTCCGGCCTGCCGATCGTCGACAACTCGACGTACGACGTGGAGACCACCGCCCGCGTCCTGGACGACATCCTCGCCCGCTCCATAGCCAGCCCGCCGGCCTGGTGAACCGTCACCGGGTGGTGCATCCGGTGCCCGGTCGCCCCCCGGTCGGGCGCGCTGACCGAGCAGGCCCGCGCCACCGCTCGTAGGCTCGTGACATGTCAGAGGTGTACGCCGTCCGCCGCGGGCTGCTTCGCGACCGGTGCGCCGCCGTCGGATCCGCGGCCGCCCTGGTATCCCGCCCCGCCAACGTCCGCTATCTCGCGGGCGGTGCGCCGCCGGGTGCCGTGCTGCTGCTCGGACCCGCCGGGGACGTCCTGGTCTCTCCCCGGGCCCCGGGCGGCGACCCGGCCGACGGGCGCACCGACGATCAGCTGCGGGTCTCCCTGCTGCCTCCCTCCGACGGCGATCCCGTGGTCGCGGCCGCCGATCTGGCTGGTTCCACGGGCGCGGAGTCGCTGGCCGTCGAGGAGCACCACCTGACGGTCGCGCGCCACCGGGCCATGGGCTCGGTCGCCCCGCGGCTGAGGCTGGCCGACCTCGGGGCCACCGTCGAGCAGCTGCGGGTGGTCAAGGACGAGGAGGAGATCGCCTGTCTGCGGATCGCCGCCGAGATCACCGACCAGGCCCTGGGCGAACTCCTCGAATCCATTCTGGTGGGCCGCACCGAACGGCATCTCGCCCTGGAGCTGGAGCGCCGCCTCGTGGACCATGGCGCCGACGGCCCCGCATTCGCCACCTCCGTGGCCACCGGCCCGAACTCGGGCCAGGGCCGCCACCGCCCCTCGGACCGACGGGTGGAGGAAGGAGATTTCCTCTCCGTCTGCCTCGGCGCGAACTATCGCGGCTACCGCTGCGAGATCGGCCGCACGTTCGTCATCGGGACGACGCCCGCCGACTGGCAGATCGAGCTCTACGACCTGGTTTTCGCCGCTCAGCGGGCCGGCCGCGAGGCCCTCGTACCGGGCGCCGCCTACCGTGACGTGGACCGCGCGGCCCGCTATGTCCTGGACTCGGCGGGGCACGGCCGGGGTCTGGCACCCTGGACCGGGCACGGGGTGGGACTCGAAATCGACGAGGACCCGCAGTTGGCACCTGCGGCCATGGGTAAACTGGACGCTTGTGTGCCGGTCACCGTCGAACCGGGGGTCCACCTCCCGGGCCGGGGCGGGGTCCGGATCGATGACACGCTCGTCGTGCGCCCCGAGGCGGACGGCGGACCCGAGCTACTCACCATTACGACCAAGGAGCTGCTCGCGCTCTAGCGCGCATCCTCGGTCGTTCCACCAGCTTCAGTCCAGGAGATTCCGCAACCGTGGCTTCCACGAACGACCTCAAGAACGGCATGGTGCTCAAGCTCGACGGAGGCCAGCTCTGGTCCGTCGTCGAGTTCCAGCACGTCAAGCCCGGCAAGGGCCCGGCCTTCGTGCGCACCAAGCTCAAGAACGTGCTCTCCGGCAAGGTCGTCGACAAGACGTTCAACGCCGGTGTGAAGGTCGAAACGGCCACCATCGACCGTCGCGACATGGAGTTCTCGTACATGGACGGCGAGTACTTCGTCTTCATGGACATGGACACGTACGACCAGCTCATGGTCGACCGCAAGTCCGTCGGCGACGCCGCCAACTTCCTGATCGAGGGATTCAAGGCCTCCGTCGCTCAGCACGAGGGCGAGGTGCTCTACGTCGAGCTCCCGGCCGCCGTCGAGCTCGTCATCAAGGAGACCGAGCCGGGCGTCCAGGGCGACCGCTCCACCGGTGGCACCAAGCCCGCCACCCTGGAGACCGGTTACCAGATCCAGGTCCCGCTCTTCATCACCACCGGTGAGAAGGTCAAGGTCGACACCCGCACCAGCGACTACCTCGGCCGGGTGAACAGCTAACCGTGGCTGCCCGGAACAAGGCCCGCAAGCGCGCCTTCCAGATCCTCTTCGAGGCCGACCAGCGCGGCGAGTCCGTGCAGACGGTCCTCGCGGACTGGGTGCGGCACTCGCGGGCCGACAACCGTCAGCCGCCGGTCACCGAGTACACGATGGAGCTCGTCGAGGGGTACGCGCAGTACGCGGACCGGATCGACGACCTCATCGTGACCTACGCGGTGGACTGGGAGATCGACCGCATGCCGGTCGTCGACCGGAACATCCTGCGGCTCGGTGCCTACGAGCTGATCTGGGAGGACGGCACCCCGGACGCGGTGGTCATCGACGAGGCGGTCCAGCTCGCCAAGGAGTTCTCCACCGACGACTCCCCGTCCTTCGTGAACGGGCTGCTGGCCCGCTTCAAGGACCTCAAGCCGAACCTCCGCCGGGAGCAGTAGCTCCGGCGGCGTTCAGCCGCCGAAGGGCCCACGGTCGCTCGACCGTGGGCCCTTCGGCGTGCGTGGGCCCGTCACACACGCTCCGCCGCGGGCTGCCCGGCGCACACGAAAAAGCCGTGTCGGCGCGGGCACCCGATGGGGTGAACCGCACCGACACGGCGGTACGTTTCTTCAGGGGGCCGTCAGCCCTCTTCGTGGGCCACGGCGCGACGCGCGTCCGCGTCCAGCACACCCCAGCTGATCAGCTGCTCCGTGAGCACGGAGGGCGACTGGTCGTAGATCACGGCCAGTGTGCGCAGGTCGTCCTGGCGGATCGAGAGCACCTTGCCGTTGTAGTCACCGCGCTGGCTCTGGATCGTCGCCGCGTAGCGCTGCAGCGGACCGGCCTTCTCCGGCGGGACGTGGGCAAGGCGCTCCAGGTCCAGGACGAGCTTCGGCGGCGGCTCGGCGGCGCCGCCGGGCGTCGTACCGGGCAGGAGCTCCTGGACGGGGACCCCGTAGAAGTCCGCGAGCTCAGCGAGGCGCTGCACGGTCACGGCGCGGTCGCCGCGCTCGTACGAGCCGACCACGACGGCCTTCCAGCGGCCCTGGGACTTCTCCTCCACGCCATGGAGGGAGAGGCCCTGCTGGGTGCGGATGGCACGGAGTTTGGCCCCGAGCTGTTTTGCGTATTCGCTGGACATAAGGCTCCCCGGACGCTGGGACGTTTCGCGGCTCCGCCGCGTTGCTGGTGACTCACTGTGAGGTTACGCAGCGTTACTTGGATGCGTCAAGCCGAATGGTCCGGACCGGCATCTCCCGGGGGCGGGAGCGGGAGCCGGCGCAAGCCCTGGTAACGTGGTTGACGCAATTTCGACGTCCTTTAAGGTCCGTCCCGTGAGACGGAGAAGGAGGTCCGTTTCTTATGGACGCACAGCACGAAGCCACCGGCAATGCGGCACGCCCCGTTCTTGAGGCTCCCGACATCGCCCGGGTACTGACCCGGATCGCCCACGAGATCGTCGAACGCGCCAAGGGCGCCGACGACGTGGTTCTCCTCGGCATCCCGACGCGAGGCGTCTTCCTCGCCCGTCGGCTCGCCGAGAAGCTCGAAGAGATCACTGGCGGGAAGATGCCGGTCGGCTCCCTCGACATCACCATGTACCGCGACGACCTGCGGCTGCGCCCGGCGCGCGCCCTGGCCCGCACCGACATCCCCGGAGAGGGCATCGAGGGCCGCCTGGTCGTCCTCGTCGACGACGTCCTCTTCTCGGGCCGCACGATCCGCGCCGCCCTCGACGCACTGGGCGACATCGGCCGGCCCCGCGCCGTGCAGCTCGCGGTCCTCGTCGACCGCGGTCACCGCGAACTCCCGATCCGCGCCGACTACGTCGGCAAGAACCTCCCCACGTCGCTGCGGGAGACGGTCAAGGTCCAGCTCGCCGAGGAGGACGGCCGGGACGCCGTGCTGCTCGGTGTCGAGCGGACCGCACCCACGGGCGAGCAGTAGCCCCACCACACCCGTACGGCGCACCACGAGCCCGTACCGCTGCTTCCGCACGCCCGCATGCCTGAACCCTCCAGCCACCCGGAGAACACCCAGATGAAGCGCCACCTCATCTCGGCCGCCGATCTCACCCGCGACGACGCCGTCCTGATCCTCGACACCGCCGAGGAGATGGCCAGGGTCGCGGACCGGCCGATCAAGAAGCTCCCCACCCTGCGCGGCCGCACCGTCGTCAACCTCTTCTTCGAGGACTCGACCCGCACCCGCATCTCCTTCGAGGCCGCCGCCAAGCGTCTCTCCGCGGACGTCATCAACTTCTCCGCGAAGGGCTCGTCCGTCTCCAAGGGCGAATCGCTCAAGGACACCGCGCTGACCCTGGAGGCGATGGGCGCCGACGCCGTCGTCATCCGGCACGGCGCCTCCGGCGCCCCGTACCGCCTCGCCACCTCCGGCTGGATCGACGGCGCCGTCGTCAACGCCGGCGACGGCACCCACGAGCACCCCACCCAGGCCCTCCTGGACGCCTTCACGATGCGCCGCCGCCTGGTCGGGACCGACAGCGGTCTCGGCCGGGACCTCGAAGGCCGCCGGATCACCATCGTCGGCGACATCCTGCACAGCCGGGTGGCCCGCTCCAACGTGCACCTGCTGACCACGCTCGGCGCCCACGTCACCCTGGTGGCCCCGCCGACCCTCGTCCCGGTCGGCGTCGAGCGGTGGCCCTGCGACGTCAGCTACAGCCTCGACGACGTGCTGCCGCAGTCCGACGCGGTGATGATGCTGCGTGTGCAGCGTGAACGGATGAACGCCGCGTACTTCCCGACCGAGCGCGAGTACTCCCGCCGCTACGGCCTGGACGCCGACCGCATGGCGCGGATGCCCGAGCACGCCGTCGTCATGCACCCCGGCCCGATGGTGCGCGGCATGGAGATCACCGCCGAGGTCGCCGACTCCGACCGGTGCACGGTCGTCGAGCAGGTCGCCAACGGCGTCTCGATCCGCATGGCCGTCCTGTACCTGCTGCTGGGCGGGTACGAATCCGCCGCCCCCGCCGCCCCGTCCCGTACCGAGGAGAACAAGTAACCATGAGCAAGATCCTTATCCGCGGCGCGAAGATCCTCGGCGGCGAACCCCAGGACGTCCTGATCGACGGCGAGACCATCGCCGCCGTCTCCACCGGCATCGAGGCCGGCGACGCGACCGTCGTCGAGGCCGAGGGCCTGATCCTGCTGCCCGGCCTGGTCGACCTCCACACCCACCTGCGCGAGCCCGGCCGCGAGGACTCCGAGACAGTTCTCACCGGCACCAAGGCCGCGGCCGTCGGCGGCTTCACCGCTGTGCACGCGATGGCCAACACCTTCCCGGTCGCCGACACCGCCGGCGTCGTCGAGCAGGTCTGGCGGCTCGGCAAGGAGTCCGGCTACTGCGACGTGCAGCCGATCGGCGCCGTCACCGTCGGCCTGGAGGGCAAGAAGCTCGCCGAGCTCGGCGCCATGCACGATTCGGCCGCCGGTGTGAAGGTCTTCTCCGACGACGGCAAGTGCGTCGACGACGCGGTGATCATGCGCCGCGCGCTGGAGTACGTGAAGGCATTCGACGGCGTCGTCGCCCAGCACGCCCAGGAGCCCCGCCTCACCGAGGGTGCCCAGATGAACGAGGGCGTCGTCTCCGCCGAACTCGGTCTCGGCGGCTGGCCCGCCGTCGCCGAGGAGTCGATCATCGCCCGCGACGTGCTGCTCGCCGCCCACGTCGGCTCCCGGGTCCACATCTGCCACCTGTCGACCGCCGGCTCCGTCGAGATCGTCCGCTGGGCCAAGTCCAAGGGCTGGAACGTCACCGCCGAGGTCACCCCGCACCACCTGCTCCTCACCGACGAGCTCGTACGGTCCTACAACCCGGTCTACAAGGTGAACCCGCCGCTGCGCACCGAGGCCGACGTCATGGCCCTGCGCGAGGCGCTCGCCGACGGCACCATCGACTGCGTCGCCACCGACCACGCCCCGCACCCGCACGAGGACAAGGACTGCGAGTGGGCCGCCGCCGCCATGGGCATGGTCGGCCTGGAGACCGCGCTCTCCGTCGTCCAGCAGACGATGGTCGAGACCGGAATGATCGACTGGGCGGGCGTCGCCGACCGGATGTCGTTCCGTCCGGCCGCCATCGGACGGCTCGACGGACACGGCCGGCCCGTCTCGGCCGGTGAGCCCGCCAACCTCACCCTGGTCGATCCGGCTTACCGTGGTGTCGTGGACCCCGCGGGCTTCGCCTCCCGCAGCCGCAACACTCCGTACGAGGGGCGCGAGCTGCCGGGCCGAGTCACCCACACCTTCCTGCGGGGCCGTGCCACGGTCGTCGACGGGAAGCTCGCGTGACATCACTCACCTCTCTGTACCAGCTCGCCGCCGAACGGAAGTCGGCCGAAGTGACCGACTGGTCCGCCCGGATCAGCTGGGTCATCGGACTGATCGTCCTCATCGCCTTCGTCTACTGGCTGATGCGCCAGGGATGGAAGTGGCGGGGCAGCCTCCAGTCCGACCTGCCGGAGCTCGCCGCCACCCCCGAGGGGTTCGCGGACGGCGAGAAGCTGCTCACACTGTCCGGCCGGTACCACGCCTCGACCACCGCCGGGCAGTGGCTCGACCGGATCGTCGCCCACGGCCTGGGCACCCGAAGCCGCGTCGAGCTCACCCTGACCGAACAGGGCCTGGACGTCGTACGGCCCGGGGCCGCGGACTTCTTCTTGCCGGCCGCCGCCCTGCGCGGGGCCCGGCTCGACAAGGGCATCGCCGGCAAGGTCCTCCCCGAGGGCGGCCTGCTGATCATCACCTGGGCGCACGGCGACAAGCTGATCGACTCCGGATTCCGCTCCGACCGCTCCGCCGAGCACCCGGCCTGGGTCGAGGCCATCGACCAACTCACCAGAACTACGGAAGGCACCGCACGATGACGATCTCCACCCGGGGAGCCGCCAAAGCTCCCGCCGTACTCGTCCTGGAGGACGGCCGCGCCTTCCGCGGCCGCGCCTACGGGGCCGTGGGGGAGACCTTCGGCGAGGCGGTTTTCTCCACCGGCATGACCGGCTACCAGGAGACGCTGACCGACCCCTCGTACCACCGCCAGGTCGTCGTGATGACCGCCCCGCACGTCGGGAACACCGGGGTGAACGACGAGGACCCCGAGTCCGGACGGATCTGGGTCTCCGGCTACGTCGTCCGCGACCCCGCCCGGGTCCCCTCCAACTGGCGCTCGCAGCGCTCGCTCGACGAGGAACTGGAGCGCCAGGGCGTCGTCGGCATCAGCGGTGTCGACACCCGCGCGCTCACCCGCCACCTGCGCGAGCGCGGCGCCATGCGCGTCGGCATCTTCTCCGGTGACGCCGTCGCCGACGAGGCCACGCTGCTGGCCCGGGTCCTGCGGGCCCCCGAGATGGTCGGCGCCGACCTCTGTGCCGAGGTCGCCACCAAGGAGACGTACGTCGTCCCCGCGATCGGCACCAAGAAGTTCACCGTCGCCGCGATCGACCTCGGCATCAAGGGCATGACCCCGCACCGGATGGCCGAGCGCGGCATCGAGGTGCACGTGCTGCCCGCAACCGCCACCCTGGAGGACGTGTACGCGGTCGAGCCCGACGGCGTGTTCTTCTCCAACGGCCCCGGCGACCCGGCCACCGCCGACCACCCGGTCTCCGTCATGCAGGGCGTCCTGGAGCGGAAGACCCCGCTCTTCGGCATCTGCTTCGGCAACCAGATCCTCGGCCGCGCCCTCGGCTTCGGCACCTACAAGCTGAAGTACGGCCACCGCGGCATCAACCAGCCCGTGCAGGACCGCACGACCGGCAAGGTCGAGGTCACCGCGCACAACCACGGCTTCGCCGTCGACGCCCCGCTCGACAAGGTGTCCGAGACGAAGTTCGGCCGCGCCGAGGTCTCCCACGTCTGCCTGAACGACCAGGTCGTCGAGGGGCTCCAGCTCCTCGACCAGCCCGCCTTCAGCGTCCAGTACCACCCCGAAGCAGCCGCCGGCCCGCACGACGCCGCGTACCTCTTCGACCGTTTCGTCTCCCTGATGGAGGGCCAGCGTGCCTAAGCGCTCCGATATCCAGTCCGTCCTGGTCATCGGCTCCGGCCCGATCGTCATCGGACAGGCCGCAGAGTTCGACTACTCCGGCACGCAGGCCTGCCGCGTCCTCAAGGTCGAGGGCCTGCGCGTCATCCTGGTGAACTCCAACCCGGCGACGATCATGACCGACCCGGAGATCGCCGACGCCACGTACGTCGAGCCGATCACCCCCGAATTCGTCGAGAAGATCATCGCCAAGGAGCGCCCCGACGCGCTGCTCCCCACCCTGGGCGGCCAGACCGCGCTCAACACCGCGATCTCCATGCACGAGAACGGTGTCCTGGAGAAATACGGCGTCGAGCTCATCGGCGCCAACGTCGAGGCCATCAACAAGGGCGAGGACCGCGACCTCTTCAAGGGCGTCGTCGAGGCCGTCAAGGCGAAGATCGGTTACGGCGAGTCCGCCCGCTCGGTCATCTGCCACTCCATGGACGACGTCCTCGCGGGCGTCGAGACGCTCGGCGGCTACCCCGTCGTCGTCCGCCCCTCCTTCACGATGGGCGGCGCCGGCTCCGGCTTCGCGCACGACGAGGACGAGCTGCGCCGCATCGCCGGACAGGGCCTCACGCTCTCGCCGACCACCGAGGTGCTCCTGGAGGAGTCCATCCTCGGCTGGAAGGAGTACGAGCTGGAGCTGATGCGCGACAAGAACGACAACGTCGTGGTCGTCTGCTCCATCGAGAACTTCGACCCGATGGGTGTCCACACCGGTGACTCGATCACCGTCGCGCCGGCGATGACGCTCACCGACCGCGAGTACCAGCGGCTGCGCGACGTCGGCATCGCGATCATCCGCGAGGTCGGCGTCGACACCGGTGGCTGCAACATCCAGTTCGCCATCGACCCGACCGACGGCCGGGTCATCGTGATCGAGATGAACCCGCGCGTCTCCCGCTCCTCGGCGCTCGCCTCCAAGGCCACCGGCTTCCCGATCGCCAAGATCGCCGCCAAGCTGGCCGTCGGCTACACGCTCGACGAGATCCCCAACGACATCACCGAGAAGACGCCGGCCTCCTTCGAGCCGACCCTCGACTACGTCGTGGTCAAGGCCCCGCGGTTCGCCTTCGAGAAGTTCCCCTCCGCCGACTCCACCCTCACCACCACCATGAAGTCGGTGGGCGAGGCCATGGCGATCGGCCGGAACTTCACCGAGGCGCTCCAGAAGGCGCTCCGCTCGCTGGAGAAGAAGGGCTCGCAGTTCTCCTTCGTCGGCGAGCCCGGCGACAAGGCCGAGCTGCTGGCCGAGGCGGTCCGCCCGACCGACGGCCGGATCAACACCGTCATGCAGGCGATCAGGGCCGGCGCCACCCAGGAAGAGGTCTTCGAAGCCACGAAGATCGACCCCTGGTTCGTCGACCAGCTCTTCCTGATCAAGGAGATCGCCGACGAGCTCGCCGCCGCCGACGAGCTGGGCCCCGAACTGCTCGCCGAGGCCAAGCGGCACGGCTTCTCCGACGCGCAGATCGCCGAGATCCGCAGCCTGCGCGAGGACGTCGTGCGCGAGGTGCGGCACGCGCTGGGCATCCGCCCGGTCTACAAGACGGTCGACACCTGCGCCGCCGAGTTCGCCGCGAAGACGCCGTACTTCTACTCCTCCTACGACGAGGAGAACGAGGTCGCGTCCCGTACCAAGCCCGCGGTGATCATCCTCGGCTCCGGCCCCAACCGTATCGGCCAGGGCATCGAGTTCGACTACTCCTGCGTCCACGCCTCCTTCGCGCTGAGCGACGCGGGCTACGAGACCGTGATGGTCAACTGCAACCCGGAGACCGTCTCCACCGACTACGACACCTCCGACCGCCTGTACTTCGAGCCGCTGACGCTGGAAGACGTGCTGGAGATCGTGCACGCGGAGACCCTCGCCGGACCGGTCGCCGGTGTCATCGTCCAGCTCGGCGGCCAGACCCCGCTGGGCCTGTCGCAGGCGCTCAAGGACAACGGCGTGCCGGTCGTCGGCACATCTCCGGAGGCCATCCACGCCGCCGAGGACCGGGGCGCCTTCGGCCGCGTCCTGGCCGAGGCCGGACTCCCTGCCCCGAAGCACGGCACCGCCACCACCTTCGACGAGGCCAAGGCCATCGCCGACGAGATCGGCTACCCCGTCCTCGTCCGCCCCAGCTACGTGCTCGGCGGCCGCGGCATGGAGATCGTGTACGACGAGATGCGCCTCTCCTCGTACATCGCCGAGTCCACCGAGATCAGCCCCACCCGGCCGGTCCTGGTCGACCGCTTCCTCGACGACGCCATCGAGATCGACGTCGACGCGCTCTACGACGGCACCGAGCTCTACCTCGGCGGCGTCATGGAGCACATCGAGGAGGCCGGTATCCACTCCGGCGACTCCGCCTGCGCGCTGCCCCCGATCACGCTCGGCGGCTACGACATCAAGCGGCTGCGGGCCTCCACCGAGGGCATCGCCAAGGGCGTCGGCGTACGCGGGCTGATCAACATCCAGTTCGCGCTCTCCGGCGACATCCTCTACGTCCTGGAGGCCAACCCGCGCGCCTCCCGCACCGTCCCCTTCACCTCGAAGGCGACCGCGGTCCCGCTCGCCAAGGCCGCCGCCCGCATCTCGCTGGGCGCGACCATCGCCGAGCTGCGCGCCGAGGGCCTGCTCCCGGCCAACGGCGACGGCGGCACCCTGCCGCTGGACGCGCCGATCTCCGTCAAGGAGGCCGTCATGCCGTGGTCGCGCTTCCGCGACATCCACGGCCGTGGTGTCGACACCGTCCTCGGCCCGGAGATGCGCTCCACCGGTGAGGTCATGGGCATCGACTCGGTCTTCGGCACGGCGTACGCCAAGTCGCAGGCCGGCGCGTACGGCCCGCTGCCCACCAAGGGCCGCGCCTTCATCTCCGTCGCCAACCGCGACAAGCGCTCGATGATCTTCCCGGCGCGCGAACTCGTCGCCCACGGCTTCGAGCTGCTCGCCACCTCCGGCACCGCCGAGGTCCTCAAGCGCAACGGCATCAACGCCAAGGTCGTGCGCAAGCAGTCCGAGGGCGTGGGCCCGCAGGGCGAGAAGACCATCGTCCAGCTGATCCACGACGGCGAGGTCGACCTCATCGTCAACACGCCGTACGGAACGGGCGGCCGTCTCGACGGCTACGAGATCCGTACCGCGGCCGTGGCCCGGTCCGTGCCGTGCCTGACGACGGTCCAGGCGCTCGCCGCCGCCGTCCAGGGCATCGACGCACTCACCCACGGAGGCGTCGGCGTCAGTTCCCTCCAGGAACACGCGGAACATCTGACCGCGGCCCGCGACTAGCAGACCGACAGGGGGACACCGGAAACGGTGTCCCCCTCTCCGTGAGGACACCGAGGACACCCCGATGTACAAGTTCTTCTTCCGGCTGGTCTTCAAGCGGATGGACCCGGAACAGGCCCACTACCTGGCCTTCCGGTGGATCCGCCTCGCCGCCCGGACCCCCGTGCTGCGCACCTTTGTCGCCGCCGCGCTCGCGCCCCGGTACAAGGAGCTGCGCACGGAGGCCCTCGGCCTGCGGATGCACGGCCCGTTCGGCCTCGCCGCCGGCTTCGACAAGAACGCCGTCGCGATCGACGGCATGTCGATGCTCGGCTTCGACCACATCGAGATCGGTACGGTCACCGGCGAGCCGCAGCCCGGCAACCCCAAGAAGCGCCTCTTCCGCCTCGTCGCGGACCGCGCGCTGATCAACCGCATGGGCTTCAACAACGAGGGCTCGGCCGCCGTCGCCGCCCGCCTCGCCGCCCGCAGGCCGGTCTTCCGGACCACGGTCGGCGTCAACATCGGCAAGACGAAGGTCGTGCCGGAGGCCGAAGCGGCCGACGACTACGTGAAGTCCACCGAGCGGCTCGCCGCCCACGCCGACTACCTCGTCGTGAACGTCTCCTCGCCCAACACCCCGGGGCTGCGCAACCTCCAGGCCACCGAGGCGCTGCGGCCCCTGCTCAGCGCCGTGCGCGAAGCGGCCGACCGGACCGTCACCGGACGCCGGGTGCCGCTGCTGGTCAAGATCGCCCCGGACCTCGCGGACGAGGACGTCGACGCGGTCGCCGACCTCGCGGTCGAGCTGGGCCTGGACGGCATCATCGCCACCAACACCACCATCGCCCGCCAGGGCCTCGGCCTGAAGTCCCCGCCGTCCCTGGTCCAGGAGACCGGCGGACTCTCCGGCGCCCCCCTCAAGTCCCGCTCGCTGGAGGTGCTGAGCCGCCTCTACGCGCGCGTGGGCGACCGGATCACCCTGGTCGGCGTCGGGGGCATCGAGAACGCCGAGGACGCCTGGCAGCGCATCCTGGCCGGCGCCACCCTCGTCCAGGGCTACAGCGCCTTCATCTACGAGGGCCCGTTCTACGCCCGCGCCATCCACAAGGGCCTGGCCGCGCGCCTCGCCGCCTCCCCGTACGCCACCCTCGCCGAGGCCGTCGGCGCTCAGACCAGGAAGGCCACCGCATGAGCACCGAACACTTCGGCGTGCGCCTGCGCCGCGCCATGGACACCCGCGGCCCGCTGTGCGTCGGCATCGATCCGCACGCCTCGCTGCTCACCGCCTGGGGCCTGAACGACGACGTCGCCGGGCTCGAACGCTTCACGCGCACCGTCGTGGAGGCACTGGCCGACCGGGTCGCCGTGCTCAAGCCGCAGTCCGCGTTCTTCGAGCGCTTCGGCTCGCGCGGCATCGCAGTCCTGGAGAAGGCGGTCCAGGAGGCGCGGGCGGCCGGCGCGCTGGTGCTGATGGACGCCAAGCGCGGCGACATCGGCTCCACCATGGGCGCCTACGCGGCGACCTACCTGGAGAAGGACTCGCCGCTGTTCTCGGACGCGGTCACCGTCTCGCCGTACCTCGGCTTCGGCTCGCTGCGGCCGGCGCTCGACGCGGCGGTCCTCTCCGGTGCGGGCGTCTTCGTGCTGGCCCTCACCTCCAACCCGGAGGGCGCCGAGGTGCAGCGCGCCACCACCGCCGACGGCCGCTCGCTGGCCCAGCTCATGCTCGACCACATGGCCGCCGAGAACGAGGGGATGGCCCCGCTCGGATCCGTCGGCGCGGTGGTCGGAGCCACGCTCGGGGACGCGGGAGCGAACCTGGCGATCAACGGGCCGCTGCTCGCTCCCGGGATCGGGGCGCAGGGCGCCACGCCCGCGGATCTGCCCAAAGTCTTCGGCGCCTCGGTGGGCAATGTGGTGCCCAGCGTGAGCCGCGGCGTGCTGAGTCAGGGACCGGACGCGGCGGGACTGAGGCAGGCCGCCGAACGGCTCACGGACGAGATCCGGGCAGCCGTGGCGGGTAGCTGACCATGCCATGTAACCGGGTGTTGACTCTTTCCTGACCAAAAAACTCGGTTGTTATGCCGGAAATGTCCTGGTCGGCCAAGGCTGACCAGGACTTTTCGTTGGTTCTCGCTGACTCGGGCGGCCTTGGCCGCTAGTCTCCGACGAGAGCCGACGTACACAAGTTGTCCGTCGCTCACCTGGTGTGGAGCGTTCAGCTTCCGCACTGGTCCGTATCCGACAGATCGACATCCGAGGTGACGTAGGCGTGGCTCTTCCGCCCCTTACCCCTGAACAGCGCGCAGCCGCGCTCGAAAAGGCCGCCGCGGCTCGCCGGGAGCGGGCCGAGGTCAAGAATCGACTCAAGCACTCCGGCGCCTCCCTCCACGAGGTCATCAAGCAGGGCCAGGAGAACGACGTCATCGGCAAGATGAAGGTCTCCGCCCTCCTGGAGTCCCTGCCGGGCGTGGGCAAGGTCCGCGCCAAGCAGATCATGGAGCGGCTCGGCATCTCCGAGAGCCGCCGGGTCCGGGGTCTCGGCTCCAACCAGATCGCATCCCTGGAGCGCGAGTTCGGCGGCAGCGCCGCCTGACGTTCTCAGGCACTCCTGAGAACCTGGATAATCGCTCCATGGCTGCAACATCCCGGGGGACGTCCCCCGTACCCCCGGACGTACGTCCGCGGCTGACCGTGCTCTCCGGCCCCTCCGGGGTCGGCAAGAGCACGGTCGTCGCTCATATGCGCAAGGTCCACCCCGAGGTCTGGCTCTCGGTGTCGGCGACGACCCGCAAGCCGCGCCCCGGCGAGCGCAACGGTGTCCACTACTTCTTCGTGGACAACGAGGAGTTCGACAAGCTGATCGCCAACGGCGAGCTGCTGGAGTGGGCCGAGTTCGCGGGCAACCGCTACGGCACGCCCCGCCGCGCCGTGCTCGACCGCCTGGAGGCGGGTGAGCCGGTGCTGCTGGAGATCGATCTCCAGGGTGCCCGGCTGGTCCGGCAGTCGATGTCGGACGCCCAGCTGGTCTTCCTGGCCCCGCCGAGCTGGGAGGAGCTGGTCCGCCGGCTCACCGGCCGAGGGACCGAGGCGCCCGAGGTGATCGATCGCCGGCTCGCCGCCGCCAAGGTCGAACTGGCCGCCGAGGCCGAGTTCGACACGACGCTGGTCAACACCTCCGTCGAGGACGTGGCCCGTGAGCTGCTAGCCTTGATGCTGGAGGCTTCCGGCCACCGTGCCGACAGCGACTGACGGACGCTGAAGAATTCGGTACGCGCCACCGCGGAACTCCGCACCGTCAAAGATTTCTTTGATCTTTACCCCCTTCGGAAGGCAGAGAGTGTCCTCTTCCATCACCACGCCCGAGGGCATCATCAACCCGCCGATTGATGAGCTCCTCGAGGCCACCGACTCGAAGTACAGCCTCGTGATCTACGCCGCCAAGCGCGCGCGCCAGATCAACGCGTACTACTCGCAGCTCGGCGAGGGTCTCCTGGAGTACGTCGGTCCGCTCGTCGACACCCACGTGCACGAGAAGCCGCTCTCGATCGCGCTCCGCGAGATCAACGCGGGCCTGCTCACCTCCGAGGCCATCGAGGGCCCCGCGCAGTAAGCAGGAATTGCACCTTCACCTCAGGCCCGGCGGCCGCGACCGCCGGGCCTGAGGTGTGTCCGGGGCGACAGCGGCGGACCGGCCCCGGTGAGGCAGCATGGGGGTGTTCGTATCCGAGTGCGGGGAGACGCAGTGGACAAGCCGAAGGTCGTTCTGGGGGTCAGCGGAGGCATCGCCGCGTACAAGGCGTGCGAACTGCTGCGCCGGCTGACCGAGTCCGGTCATGACGTGCGCGTCGTACCGACCGAGTCGTCGCTGCACTTCGTGGGAGCGGCCACGTGGTCCGCGCTCTCCGGCCACCCGGTCTCCACCGAGGTCTGGAACGACGTCCACGAGGTGCCGCACGTCAGGATCGGGCAGGGCGCCGACCTGGTGGTCGTCGCCCCCGCCACCGCCGACATGCTCGCCAGGGCGGCCCACGGCCTCGCCGACGACCTGCTCACCAACACGCTGCTCACCGCCCGCTGTCCGGTCGTCTTCGCGCCCGCCATGCACACCGAGATGTGGGAGCACCCGGCCACCCAGGAGAACGTCGCCACGCTGCGCCGCCGGGGCGCCGTCGTGATCGAGCCCGCCGTCGGCCGGCTGACCGGCGTCGACACCGGCAAGGGCCGGCTGCCCGATCCCGGGGAGATCTTCGAGGTCTGCCGCCGGGTACTGGCCCGCGGACCCGTCGAACCCGATCTGGCCGGCCGCCATGTGGTGATCAGCGCGGGCGGTACGCGCGAGCCGCTCGACCCGGTGCGCTACCTCGGCAACCGCTCCTCCGGCAAGCAGGGCTACGCCCTGGCGCGCACCGCGGTCGCCCGCGGTGCCCGGGTCACCCTCGTCGAGGCCAACACCGGCCTGCCCGACCCGGCCGGCGCCGACGTCCTGCACGCGGGGACCGCCGTGCAGCTCCGCGAGGCCGTGCTGAAGGCCGCGGCGGACGCCGACGTGGTCGTGATGGCGGCGGCGGTCGCCGACTTCCGCCCCGCCGAGTACGCCACGGGGAAGATCAAGAAGAAGGACGGCCAGGAGCCCGCGCCCGTCACGCTGGTCCGCAACCCCGACATCCTCGCCGAGGTGGCCGGCGAACGCGCCCGGCCGGAGCAGATCGTCGTCGGATTCGCCGCCGAGACCGACGACGTCCTCGCCAACGGCCGGGAGAAGCTCCGCCGCAAGGGCTGCGACCTCCTCGTCGTCAACGAGGTCGGGGAGCGCCGGACCTTTGGTTCGGAGGAGAACGAGGCCGTGGTGCTCGCCGCCGACGGCGGCGAGACCCAGGTGCCGTACGGACCCAAGGAAGCACTCGCCGACACGGTCTGGGATCTCGTGTCGTCACGTCTCGGATGAATTCTTGTGACGTGCCCGTAGCCGGGCCGAAACCCTTGGGATATGGGCATAAATGGCATCGCCCGAGGGGAATCGGCCCGCTCCGGAGGGCCGTGCCGCAGGTCACAGAACTCCCAAAGGGCGAGACACGTGGTCCGCCGGACGGGCGCGAACGATAAACTGACCCCCGGACCGTGCCGGGCGCAGCTCCCGGCGGTCCGCCAAATGATCAGCCAGCAGCCGCTGCAACCCCAGGGAGCGATGTGTCCCGCCGTCTCTTCACCTCGGAGTCCGTCACCGAGGGTCACCCCGACAAGATCGCTGACCAGATCAGCGACACCATTCTCGACGCGCTGCTGCGCGAGGACCCCCGGTCCCGCGTCGCCGTCGAGACCTTGATCACCACCGGTCTGGTGCATGTTGCGGGTGAGGTCACGACCAAGGCCTACGCCGACATCCCGACCCTTGTACGCAACAAGGTCCTGGAGATCGGCTACGACTCCTCGAAGAAGGGCTTCGACGGCGCCTCCTGCGGTGTCTCGGTGTCCATCGGGGCGCAGTCTCCCGACATCGCGCAGGGTGTCGACACCGCGTACGAGAAGCGGGTCGAGGGCGATGAGGACGAGCTCGACAAGCAGGGCGCCGGCGACCAGGGCCTGATGTTCGGCTACGCCTGCGACGAGACGCCCGAGCTGATGCCGCTCCCGATCCACCTCGCGCACCGGCTCTCCCGCCGGCTCTCCGAGGTCCGCAAGAACGGGACCATCCCGTACCTGCGCCCCGACGGCAAGACCCAGGTCACCATCGAGTACGACGGCGACAAGGCCGTCCGCCTCGACACGGTCGTCGTCTCCTCGCAGCACGCCAGCGACATCGACCTCGACTCGCTGCTCGCGCCCGACATCCGCGAGTTCGTCGTCGAGCACGTGCTCGGGCAGCTGATCGAGGACGGCATCAAGCTGGACACCGACGGCTACCGGCTGCTGGTCAACCCGACCGGCCGCTTCGAGATCGGCGGCCCGATGGGCGACGCCGGTCTGACCGGCCGCAAGATCATCATCGACACCTACGGCGGCATGGCCCGTCACGGCGGCGGCGCCTTCTCGGGCAAGGACCCGTCGAAGGTCGACCGCTCGGCCGCCTACGCCATGCGCTGGGTCGCCAAGAACGTCGTCGCCGCGGGCCTCGCCGCCCGTTGCGAGGTGCAGGTCGCTTACGCGATCGGCAAGGCCGAGCCGGTCGGCCTGTTCGTCGAGACGTTCGGCACCGCCGCCGTCGACACCGAGAAGATCGAGCACGCCATCGGCGAGGTCTTCGACCTCCGCCCGGCCGCGATCATCCGCGACCTCGACCTGCTCCGCCCGATCTACGCCCAGACCGCGGCCTACGGCCACTTCGGCCGTGAGCTTCCCGACTTCACCTGGGAGCGCACCGACCGCGTGGACGCGCTGCGCGCGGCGGCCGGGCTGTAGGCCCGCCGCTCTTTCGTCCGTACGCCGGGGCCCGGACACCGCACATGGTGTCCGGGCCCCGGTGCGTCCCGTCCCGTCCCGGCACCGCCTCGAGGCGCCGCTGTCAGTCGTGTCTGGTAGGAATTTGGCTGTGAGCAGCGAGAACGAGCGGTCTGCGGACCCCGGAGACGGGGCCCCGGAGCAGCTTGCGCTGATCCGGGAGACGGTGCGCAAGGCCAAGGTGCCCCGGGCCAAGCCGCGGACCTGGCGCGGCGCCGCGCTCGCCAAGGAGCTTCCCGTCGCCCGGGTGCTGGTCAACAAGGGCGTGCTCCACCTCGACCAGTACTTCGACTACGCGGTGCCCGAGGAGCTCGACGCCGAGGCCCGGCCGGGAGTGCGGGTGCGGGTCCGCTTCGGGGCAGGCGGACGCAATGTGCGCGGCGGCAGGCGCGAAGGCGGCGGACTGATCGACGGCTTCCTCGTCGAGCGGCTCGCCGAGTCGGACTACCCGGGTGCCCTCGCGGCGCTCGCCTCCGTCGTATCGACCGAACCGGTGCTGGGCCCCGAGCTGCTCGCGCTCGCGCGGGCCGTCGCCGACCGCTACGCGGGCAGCCTCGCCGATGTGCTCCAACTCGCAGTGCCGCCCCGGAACGGCAGAGCCGAGTCCAGACCGTCGCCCGAGCCGCTGCCCCCGCCGCCCGCGCCGTCGGCCGCGAGCTGGGAGCGGTACGCACAGGGGCCGGCGTTCCTGCGGGCGCTGGCCGAGGGCGGTGCCCCCCGGGCCGTCTGGACCGCGCTGCCCGGACCCCACTGGCCCGAGGAGGTCGCCAGAGCCATGGCCGCGACCCTCGCGTCCGGGCGCGGCGCCCTCGTCGTCGTCCCCGACGGCCGGACCGCCGGGCGGGTGGACGCCGCACTCACCGCGCTGCTCGGCCCCGGGCGTCACGCTCTGCTGACCGCCGACTCCGGGCCGGAGAAGCGGTACCGGGAGTGGCTCGCCGTGCGGCGCGGCTCGGTACGGGCGGTCGTCGGGACGAGAGCGGCGATGTTCGCGCCGGTCGCGGACCTCGGCCTGGTCGCGGTCTGGGACGACGGGGACGCCAGCCACAGCGACGACAACGCCCCCTTCCCGCACGTCCGCGAAGTGCTCGAACTTCGGGCCGCGCACGGCCGCTGCGCCTTCCTGCTCGGCGGTACGAGCTGCACGGTGGAGGCCGCCCAGCTGGTGGAGAGCGGCTGGGCGCTGCCGCTGCGCGCGGACCGGGAGCAGCTGCGGACCGCGGCGCCCCTCGTCCGCACGGTCGGCGACGGCGAGCTGGCGCGGGACGGGGCCGCGAGGGCCGCCCGGTTGCCCAGCCTGGCCTGGCAGACGGTACGGGACGGGCTGCGCAGCGGTCCCGTCCTGGTCCAGGTGCCGCGCCGGGGATACGCGCCGCGGCTGGCCTGCGAGCGCTGCCGTGAGCCTGCCCGGTGCCGGCACTGCGCGGGCCCGCTTCAGGCGCCGGACCAGCAGGCGCTCGACTGCGCCTGGTGCGGTCGGGCCGAGACCTCCTGGCACTGCGCCGCCTGCGGTTCCAACCGGCTGCGGGCCCAGATCGTCGGCGCTCGCCGCACGGCCGAGGAGCTCGGCCGGGCGTTCCCCGCCGTGCCGGTGCGGACCTCCGGCCGCGACCACATCCTCGACTCGGTGCCGGGCACGCCCGCGCTGGTCGTCAGCACCCCCGGCGCCGAGCCCGTGGCCGAGGGCGGCTACGCGGCCGCGCTGCTGCTGGACGGCTGGGCGATGGTCGGCCGCCCCGACCTCAGGGCCGGCGAGGAGGCGCTGCGCCGCTGGACGGCCGCGGCCTCGCTGGTGCGCGGCCAGCCGGAGGGCGGCACGGTGGTGGTCGTCGCCGAGCCGACGCTGCGGCCGGTGCAGGCCCTGGTGCGCTGGGACCCGGTCGGCCACGCCCGTCGTGAGCTGGCGGAGCGGGCCGAGCTGGGCTTCCCCCCGGTGTCCCGGATGGCCTCGGTGACCGGCACGCCCGAGGCGCTGGCCGGGTACCTCGCGGCGGCCGAGCTGCCGCCGGAGACCGAGGTTCTGGGCCCGGTCCCGGTGCCGGTCACCGGACCGGGCAGGCCCCGCAGACCCGGGGACGCGCCCCCCGGGGAGTCCTGGGAGCGTGCGCTGCTCAGGGTGCCTCCGGGCAGCGGGGCGGCGCTGGCGGCCGCGTTGAAGGCCGCGCAGGCGGCCCGGATGTCGCGGGGGAGCGGCGAGCAGGTCCGGATCAGAGTGGATCCGCCGGACATCGGGTGACGGGGCGGGCCGGGCGACGCGACGGAGCGCGTGACGCCCGGGGCCGTTCGGCGGCCGGGAGCCCGGAGGCGGTATGCGGCTGCCCCGCCGGGCGTCGGGCGCGGCGGGGCAGTGGGCGGGGCGGTCAGCCGTTGCGCGGGCCGGGGAAGACGCCCGGGCGCAGGTCATCGCGCAGTGACGGACGGTCCGACGGCTGCGGCGGCATGGAGCGCGCGGCGGGCACGACGGGCGGCAACGCGGACGGGTTGGCGGAGCCCGGCAGCGGGCGCGGCACCGCGGTCTCCGCGCCGGAATCGGCCGCTCCCGGCTGGCGGGCGTTGCGGCGCGCGCCGTAGCGGCGGTGCACCGCCTGCTTGGTGACCCCCAGTGCGGAGCCCACCGCGTCCCAGGAGAAGCCCAGCGAGCGGTCGAAGTCGACCGCGGCGGTGACCAGGGTCTCGACGCTGTCGCGAAGTTCCTGGGCCAGTCTGACAGTGGGGGCCGGGGCCCTGCCGTAGACGACGAAGCCCGTGGACGGGCCGGAGCGGCGCGGACGGTAGACGTTGCCCAGTTGGGCGGTGAGCGTGCGCAGCGCGTCCACCTGCCGCCGGACCCGCTCGATGTCGCGCACCAACAGATGCAGACTGGCCCTCGCTTGGGCGTCGTGGGTTGCGTGGTCGGCCATGAAGAAGCCTCTCGAACCGGCATTGAAAGGGATCGGGCCGCACCGTGGCGGCTCGCTTCGGTCAATCTCTCTTGACCAACGCCTCAGCTGTGGATCTGGTCACGCTTCAGGGGCGCGTGCGCCCTCCAAAGGGGCGCGCGGTCATGCGTACGCCCCCCGGCCGCCGGGCCAATAGACTTGTGCGTTGCTCGTCACCGTACGTTCCGGCCCGAGAGGCAGTCAGCCACCCATGAAGCTCGTCTTCGCAGGCACCCCCGAGGTAGCCGTACCCGCCCTGGACGCCCTGATCGCCTCCGACCGGCACGAGGTGGCCGCCGTCGTGACCCGGCCCGACGCCCCCGCCGGGCGCGGCCGCCGACTGGTCGCCAGCCCCGTCGCCGAGCGCGCCGAGGAAGCCGGTATCGAGGTGCTCAAGCCCGCCCGGCCGCGCGACGAGGACTTCCTCGCCCGGCTGCGGGAGATCGCCCCGGACTGCTGCCCGGTCGTCGCCTACGGTGCGCTGCTCCCCAAGGAGGCGCTCGCCGTCCCCGCCAGGGGCTGGGTCAACCTTCACTTCTCGCTGCTGCCCGCCTGGCGCGGCGCGGCCCCCGTACAGCACGCGGTCATGGCCGGGGACGAGGTGACCGGCGCGTCGACCTTCCTGATCGAGGAGGGGCTCGACTCCGGCCCGGTCTACGGCGTACTCACCGAGGAAGTGCGTCCCACCGACACCAGCGGCGACCTGCTCACCCGGCTCGCGTTCGCCGGTGCGGGGCTGCTCGTCGCCACGATGGACGGCATCGAGGACGGCACCCTGCACGCCGTGCCGCAACCAGCCGACGGGATCACCCTCGCACCGAAGATCACGGTCGAGAACGCCCAGGTGGACTGGTCCGCCCCGGCCCTGCGGGTCGACCGCGTGGTGCGCGGCTGCACGCCCGCGCCCGGCGCGTGGACGCTGTTCCGGGGGGAGCGGCTGAAGCTGATCCAGGCGGTGCCCGTGCTGGACCGTGCCGATCTGGCGCCCGGCGAGCTGTCGGCGGCCAAGAACAACGTGTATGTGGGCACCGGATCGCACGCGGTCGAGCTGCTCTGGGTCCAGCCCCAGGGCAAGAAGCCGATGCGGGCCGCGGACTGGGCCCGCGGGGTGCGGATCGCCCACGGCGAGCTGCTGGAGAGCTGAGCCCCTCGGGCGCCGAGGCTCTGGGGGACCGGGGCGGCGACGTAGGGTGGGAGGGTTCGCCCCCTCACCATCAGCGGAGCACCTTTCACGTGAACGACCAGCAGCGTCGCCGTCCCGCCAAGCCGCACCGCCGCCCCAAGAAGGACCCCGTCCGGTTCCTCGCCTTCGAGGCCCTCAGGGCCGTCGACGAACGGGACGCGTACGCCAACCTCGTCCTGCCCCCGCTGCTGAAGAAGGCCCGCGCCAAGGGCGACTTCGACAACCGGGACGCGGCGCTGGCGACCGAGCTGGTCTACGGGACGCTGCGCCGCCAGGGGACGTACGACGCGATCGTCGCGGCCTGCATCGACCGGCCGCTGCGCGAGGTCGACCCGCCGGTCCTGGACGTGCTGAACATGGGCGTCCACCAGCTGCTCGGCACCCGGATCCCCACCCACGCGGCGGTCTCCGCCAGCGTGGAGCTGGCCCGGGTGGTGCTCGGCGAGGGGCGCGCCAAGTTCGTCAACGCGGTGCTGCGCAAGGTCTCCGCGGACGACCTTGACGGCTGGGTGGCCAAGGTCGCCCCCTCGTACGAGGAGGACGCCGAGGACCACCTCGCGGTCGTGCACTCACATCCGCGGTGGGTGGTCTCCGCGCTGTGGGACGCGCTGGGCGGCGGCCGCGCCGGCATCGAGGACCTGCTGGAAGCGGACAACGAGCGGCCCGAGGTCACCCTGGTCGCTCGCCCCGGCCGCTCCACCACCGAGGAGCTGCTGACCGTTCTCGGCGACGAGAACGGCCTGCCGGGCCGCTGGTCCCCGTACGGCGTACGAATGGCGGAGGGCGGCGAGCCCGGCGCGCTGACCGCCGTCCAGGAGGGCCGGGCCGGGGTCCAGGACGAGGGCAGCCAGCTGGTGGCCGCCGCCCTGGCCAACGCGCCCGTGGAGGGCGGCGACAGCCGCTGGCTCGACGGCTGTGCCGGCCCCGGCGGCAAGGCCGCCCTGCTCGCCGCGCTCGCCGCGGAACGGGGCGCCGCCCTGCTCGCCGCCGAGAAGCAGCCGCACCGGGCCCGCCTCGTCGAGCGCGCGCTGGCCGGCAACCCCGGCCCGTACCAGGTGATCACCGCCGACGGCACCCGCCCGCCGTGGCAGCCCGGAAGCTTCGACCGGGTCCTCATGGACGTGCCGTGCTCGGGTCTGGGTGCCCTGCGCCGCCGCCCGGAGGCGCGCTGGCGCCGCCGCAAGGAGGACCTGGAGAACTTCGCTCCGCTCCAACGGGGCCTGCTGCGCGAGGCGTTGAAGGCGGTGCGGGTCGGCGGCGTGGTCGGCTACGCGACCTGCTCGCCGCACCTCGCGGAGACCCGGGTGGTCGTCGAGGACGTGCTCAAGGGGCGCGGTGGTCAGCCCGTGGAGGCCGAGTGGGTGGACGCCCGCCCGCTGATGCCGGGTGTGCCCGCGCTGGGCGACGGCCCCGACGTCCAGCTGTGGCCGCATCTGCACGGCACCGACGCGATGTACCTGGCACTGCTGCGACGTACCGCCTGACCCCTTCGACGGCGGCGGACCTCGGGGCCGCACCCGTTCCGGCAGCGGCGGGCCCCGAACCACCCGCCCGGGACCGAAACGCCCGGATCGTGCGGCCGGGAGCACCTGGATCGCGCGAACTGTAATGATCCCGTGAGGCTTTGGCCCGCACCGGGGCGGGGAAGTGGCGCGGAGCATGGCAGGCTTGGGACATGGCCCAGATCAACCCCAGCATCCTGTCCGCCGACTTTGCCCGTCTCGCCGAGGAGGCGAAGGCGGTCGAAGGCGCCGACTGGCTCCACGTCGATGTGATGGACAACCACTTCGTGCCCAATCTGACCCTCGGCGTGCCCATCGTCGAATCGCTCAGCCGGGCCACGGAGACCCCGCTGGACTGCCATCTGATGATCGAGGACCCGGACCGCTGGGCGCCCCAGTACGTCGAGGCCGGCGCGGGTTCCGTCACCTTCCACGTGGAGGCCGCGGCGGCGCCCGTGCGGCTGGCCCGGGAGATCCGGGCCAAGGGCGCCCGTGCCTCCATGGCGCTCAAGCCGGCGACGCCCATCGAGCCGTACGAGGACCTGCTCCCCGAGCTCGACATGCTGCTGATCATGACGGTGGAGCCGGGCTTCGGCGGCCAGGCCTTCCTGGACATCATGCTGCCGAAGATCCGCCGCACCCGTGAGCTCATCTCCAAGCACGGCCTCGAACTGTGGCTCCAGGTCGACGGCGGCGTCTCCGCCTCCACCATCGAGCGGTGCGCCGAGGCCGGTGCGGACGTCTTCGTCGCGGGTTCGGCGGTGTACGGGGCGAGCGACCCGGCCGAAGCCGTGCGGGCCCTGCGCGCCGAGGCCGACAGGGCCACCGCCTCGGCGGCCTGGGCGTGCGGTCACTGACACCCGAACCGGTTCCCGTACCCGATTGCGGGTCGGCCCGGCCAAGGACAGATGAACTCGGTCCGACGGGACCGATCAAGGAACGCCGGATCTGACAGGATGAACGGCGTATCGAGAGTGTGAACAGCAGTGAGGAGATCGCGGTGTCTGCAATGTCGGCGGGCCGGTCCGCCCTGCGGATGGGGCCCGCGGAGCTGGTGCAGGCGGCGGCCATGGCCCGCCGCTTCTACCTCGAGGGAAAGTCGAAGATCCAGATCGCGGAGGAGTTCGGCGTCAGCCGCTTCAAGGTGGCCCGGGTCCTGGAGACGGCTCTCGAGCGCGACCTCGTACGGATCGAGATCCGCGTCCCCGCCGAACTGGACGCCGAGCGCTCCGACGCGCTCCGCGCCCGCTACGGACTGCGCCACGCGGTCGTGGTCGAGTCCCCGGCCGAGGAGCAGGACGACGCACCGGACCCGGAGAACCTGGGCGAGGTCGCGGCCGATCTCCTCGGCGAACTGGTGAACGAGGGCGATGTGCTCGGGCTGGCCTGGGGCCGGTCCACCATCCACATGGCCGCGGCGCTCGACCGGCTGCCGCCGTGCACGGTCGTCCAGCTCACCGGGGTGTACGACGCGGGGACGGCCGAGCGCGGCTCCGTCGAGGCGGTACGGCGCGCCGCCCAGGTCTCCGGCGGCGAGGCCCACCCCATCTACGCACCGATGCTGCTGCCCGACCCGGCGACGGCCGCCGCGCTGCGCCACCAGACCGGGATCGCCCGCGCCTTCGAGTACTTCGACAAGGTGACCGTCGCGGCGGTCTCCATCGGCTCCTGGGAGCCGGGCATCTCGACCGTGCACGACATGCTCAGCGACGAGGAGCGGGCGCACTACGCCTCGCTCGGCGTCGCGGCGGAGATGTCGGCACACCTCTTCGACACCGAGGGGCGGCGGGTCGGCCGGGACCTGGGGGAGCGGTGCATCACGGTCGAGGCCGACCGGCTGCGCCGGATCCCCGAGGTGGTGGCGATCGCGGGCGGCCAGCGCAAGGCCGCGGCGATCGGGGCGGTGCTGAGGTCCGGGCTGGTCACCAGCCTGGTGACGGACACGGCGGCGGCCGAATATCTGCTGACGGAGTCGGCCGCACCGCAGCGGCCGGCGCTGGAGCGGGCCGACCCGGACGGCGACTGAGCGGCAGCACGACGCCCGGACGGCACGATGTCCGGACAGCACGACGCCCGGACGGCGCACACGTCGTCCGGGCGTCGTACTGTGCGGCGGCTCAGTCCCGGACCGTGCCCAGGACCGCCGCCTCCAGGTACTCCTCGGGCTCCTCGTACTGGCTCACATCGGCGGGGTTGTAGCGCGGGGTCTGCCGCGACCAGTCCAGGTTGCCGCGCATCCAGCTCTGCATCCCTTCCAGGTACGGGGTGAGCATCCAGGACAGCTGCGGGTACGCCGCCAGGAGCTCGGCCTCGGCGGTGAGGAAGCGCTCCGTCTCCCTCGCGATCTCCGCGCAGACAAGTTCGAGTGCCTGCCGCTTTCCGTAGCCGCGATGGTGCCGGACCAGATGGACGAGGTTGTGGATCTCGCCGAGCACCTGCTCCTTCTCGTACGAGTACACGTCGTTGGCCCAGCACACGACGTTGCACGAGGCTTCCAGTGCGGTGATGAACCGGGAGTCGTTGTGGATCGACTCGGGAGCCTCGATCCCGGCCACGATCTCTATCAGGTCCATGCAGACATGTATCGCGCCGGTGTGGCGCCGCTTGGCGATGTACGTCTCCTCGGACGGCACCACCCCGGCGGCCCGGTTTCCCGCCTCCCAGGTGGTCGTCGTCATGAGATACGTGGTGAGATGCCACCCGAACCGGGTGCGCCAGTGCGGGGCCGCGGCCGGCGTCGTCCGCTCCCACAGGTCGGCCAGGGCGACCACGGCGGCGGGCAGCCGCCCGTCCGGCAGCGGGGCCGGCTCCTTGCCCGCGATGACGGTCCGCATCAGCTCGACCACGTCCCGCACCCTTTCCGGGCTGCGGCCGAGGTGGCCGTCGTCGAGCTGGTCATCGACGAGAAACAGCCATACGAACCAGTCCGCGACGAGGTCGAGACTCTTGCTGTCGGCGGTCGGGTACACCATGCCGACGAAGGCGCCGAAGTCCGCCTGCTCGAAGCGTTCCCTGGCTGAATCTCGGTGCACCAGGCCGGTGTTGCGGGTCCATTCGTCGAGATGGGCCCGGGTGCTTCCGACGTTCGGGTTGGTGCGCTGGGGGAACGGGCAGTAGATGTCCGGCAGTTCGCTCTCCACGAGTGGGTCGTGATCCTCTCCGGTCGTACGGGTGACGGAAGTTGTGACCCTTCCGGCTGTTCCTCCGGGGCGTAGACGAGACCCACGGGACCTGCGGATTTGAAGCTACCCGACCCCTTGTCACCAGGTCCAGGGAAGATGATCGCGAATGATTCCAATGCCTTTCGGGTAGGGTCCGCGGGCAAGGCGAGGTTTCACCTGCCCGGGACGCCCGTCCGGTTCCCTCGGAGGAATATACGAACACGGGTGCCATTTGTTGTGTTTTCGTGGAGGCGACCTGCTCCGTTTCGTATGAAAAAATGAGCGTTATGCGTTTCCTAGAGCCCGGTACTGGTCGTTACACAGAGTCCCCCTCGGTCCCGTACGACCTCACGTACGACGACGTCTTCATGGTCCCGGGCCGTTCGGCAGTCGGTTCCCGCCAGGGTGTCGATCTCTCCTCGCCCGACGGCACCGGCACCACCATCCCTCTCGTCGTCGCGAACATGACGGCCATCGCGGGCCGCCGGATGGCCGAAACGATCGCCCGCCGCGGCGGCATCGTCGTCATCCCGCAGGACATCCCGATCGAGGTCGTCACCGACGTCATCTCCTGGGTGAAGACGCGCCACCTGGTGCTCGACACGCCGATCGTGCTGGCCCCGGGCCAGACGGTCGCCGACGCCCTGTCACTGCTGCCGAAGCGCGCGCACGGCGCGGGCGTCGTCGTCGACGAGGAGCAGCGGCCCGTAGGCGTCGTCACCGAGCACGACCTGATCGGCGTGGACCGCTTCACCCAGCTCTCCGAGGTCATGTCCAAGGACCTGGTGCTGCTCGACGCGGACATCGACCCGCGCGACGCGTTCAACAAGCTGGACGGCGCCAACCGCAAGCTCGCCCCCGCGGTCGACGCGGACGGCCGGCTCGTCGGCATCCTCACCCGCAAGGCCGCCCTGCGCGCCACCCTGTACACCCCCGCCACCGACGCCGAGGGCAGGCTGCGGATCGCCGCCGCCGTCGGGATCAACGGCGATGTCGCGGGCAAGGCCAAGCAGCTCCTGGACGCGGGCGTCGACACGCTCGTCGTGGACACCGCACACGGCCACCAGGAGTCCATGATCGACGCCGTCCGGGCCGTCCGCGCGCTCGACCCACAGGTCCCGATCGTCGCGGGCAACATCGTCGCCGCCGAGGGCGTGCGTGACCTCATCGAGGCCGGCGCGGACATCATCAAGGTCGGTGTCGGCCCCGGCGCCATGTGCACCACCCGGATGATGACCGGCGTGGGCCGGCCGCAGTTCTCCGCCGTCCTGGAGTGCGCCGCCGAGGCGAAGAAGTACGGCAAGCACGTCTGGGCGGACGGCGGCGTCCGGCACCCGCGCGATGTCGCCATGGCGCTCGCCGCGGGCGCGTCCAACGTGATGATCGGCTCCTGGTTCGCCGGTACGTACGAGTCGCCCGGCGACCTCCAGCAGTCCGCCGACGGCCGCTTCTACAAGGAGTCCTTCGGCATGGCGTCCGCGCGTGCCGTGAAGAACCGCACGTCGGACGAGTCCGCCTACGACCGGGCCCGCAAGGCGCTCTTCGAGGAGGGCATCTCCACCTCGCGGATGTTCCTCGACCCGGCCAGGCCCGGCGTCGAGGACCTGATCGACTCGATCATCGCGGGTGTCCGCTCCTCCTGCACCTACGCGGGTGCGGCCTCCCTGGCGGAGTTCGCCGAGAAGGCGGTCGTCGGGGTGCAGAGCGCCGCCGGCTACGCCGAGGGCAAGCCGCTGCACGCCAGCTGGAGCTGATCCCGCGGCCCGATGAATTCCGGTGCCCCTCCCGGCCGCTTCGGCCCGGAGGGGCACCGGCGTTTCCGGGCGGCTGCGACGGGGCGTGGGGATGACCGGTTCCGGCCGTCCGGCGGCGCGCCTGCCCGCTTCAACCCCTTTGGAATATAAGTAACATGAACCCCAGTCAGCCGCCCGTTCCTCCGTGGTAAGGGATCTCATGTCCTTCTTCACCGACCTGGCCCATCAGTACATCGACGGAGAGTGGAGACCGGGCAAGGGGTCCTGGGACATCATCGACTTCAACCCGTACAACGGTGAGAAGCTCGCCTCGATCACGGTCGCCACGGCCGACGAGGTTGACCAGGCGTACCGGTCCGCGCAGGACGCCCAGCGGCCCTGGGGCGACACCAACCCGTACGCCCGGCGGGCGGTACTGGAGCGGGCGCTGCGGGTCGTCGAGGAGCGCGAGTCCGAGATCGGTGACGCGATCGTCGCGGAGCTGGGCGGCACCCGGCTGAAGGCGGCCTTCGAGCTGCACCTCGCCAAGGAGTTCCTGCGGGAGTCGGTCCAGCTCGCGCTGCGGCCCTCCGGACAGATCCTGCCCTCGCCGACCGAGGGCAAGGAGAACCGCGTCTACCGGGTGCCCGTCGGCGTCGTGGGCGTCATCAGCCCCTTCAACTTCCCGTTCCTGCTGTCCCTGAAGTCGGTCGCCCCCGCCCTGGCGCTCGGCAACGCGGTGGTGCTCAAGCCGCACCAGAACACCCCGGTCTGCGGCGGCACGCTGGTGGCGAAGGTGTTCGAGGAGGCCGGGCTGCCGGCCGGCCTGCTCAACGTCGTGGTCACCGACATCGCCGAGATCGGCGACGCCCTGCTGGAGCACCCCGTTCCGCAGGTCATCTCCTTCACCGGCTCGGACAAGGTGGGGCGGCACGTCGCCACGGTCTGCGCGGCGAACCTCAAGCGCGCCGTGCTCGAACTCGGCGGCAACAGCGCGCTGATCGTCCTCGACGACGCCGATCTCGACTACGCCGTGGACGCGGCCGTCTTCAGCCGGTACGTGCACCAGGGCCAGGTCTGCATGGCCGCCAACCGGATCCTGATCGACCGGTCGGTGGAGCGGGAGTTCACCGAGAAGTTCGTCGCCAAGGTCGCCTCGCTCAAGGTCGGGGACCCCGCCGAGCCGGACACCGTGATCGGCCCGCTGATCAACTCCTCGCAGGCCGAGGCCATTTCCTCGCTCGTCGACCAGACCGTGGCGGCCGGTGCGACGGCGCTGCTGCACGGCCGGGCCGACGGCAATCTGGTGAGCCCGTCCGTGCTGACGGGCCTGGCCGCCGATTCCCCCGTCCTGGCCCAGGAGATCTTCGGGCCGGTCGCGCTCATCGTCCCGTTCGACGGCGAGGACGAGGCGGTACGGATCGCCAACGACACCCCGTACGGCCTGAGCGGCGCGGTGCACACCGGCGACATCGAGCGCGGCGTACGGGTCGGGCAGCGCATCCACACCGGCATGATCCACATCAACGACGGCACGGTCCACGACGAGCCGATCGTCCCCTTCGGCGGCGAGAAGAGCTCCGGCCTCGGCCGGCTCAACGGCGAGGCCATGGTCGAGGCGTTCACCACCCAGAAGTGGATCTCGGTGCAGCACGGCCGTTCGCGGTTCCCGTTCTGACCGGTCGCACACTGCCGTGAGCGCGTCCGGGCGGGCGGCGCCATGGTCTACTTCGGGGGCGGCCCGTGCCGCCCCCGAAAACCGGCCATCGCAGAGAAGTGAACCGCCCGACGTGCGCCTGAACGACCTCGACGAACGCATCGTCCACGCCCTCGCCGAAGACGCCCGGCGCTCCTACGCGGACATCGGCGCGATGATCGGCCTGTCCGCGCCCGCCGTGAAACGCCGGGTGGACCGGCTGCGCGCCGAGGGCGCCATCACCGGCTTCACCGTCCGGGTCGACCCGGCGGCGCTGGGCTGGGAGACCGAGGGGTTCATCGAGATCTACTGCAGCCGCAACACCTCGCCGGAGGCGATCAAGCAAGGGCTCGCCCGCTACCCGGAGATCGCCTCGGCCTCCACGGTGACGGGGGAGGCCGACGCGATCGTGCAGGTCTTCGCCGCCGACATGCGCCACTTCGAACAGGTCCTGGAGCGGATCGCGGGCGAGCCGTACGTGGAGCGGACGAAGTCCGTGCTGGTGCTGTCGCCGCTGCTGCGGCGGTACTCCTCGGGCGCGCCGTAGCAGTTCCCGAGCGCCGGTCCTGGTGAGACCCAGGTCACCCTTTTGACCTGCGCAGACGTCGCACGCAACGAATCGCCGCCGGTGGCCTTCGGCGCGCAATGGATCGACGGTGCACGCGCAACGCTCGCGCCTTGTCCGGCGTGATCGGCGGACCGTACCTTCGATACGTCCCCGCCAGCCCGCACCGCCCGAGGTCAGCCATGCCGCCGTTGCGCACCGCCCTGCTCCAGAACTCCGGACGACCCGGGCACGTGGCAGAGAACCTCGAGGTGCTCGACGGGGCGGCGCGGCGGGCGGCGGACGCCGGGGCGCGGCTGCTGGTCTGCCCCGAGCTGTTCCTGACCGGCTACGCGATCGGGGCCGAGGTACCCCGGCTGGCCGAGCCGGCCGACGGGCCGTCCGCCCTGGCCGTCGGTGAGATCGCGGCCCGGCACCGGCTCGCCGTCCTCTACGGGTACCCCGAGCGCGCCGGCGAGCGGATCTTCAACGCCGCACAGCTCGTAGGCCCGGACGGGACACCGCTCGCCAACTACCGCAAGACCCATCTCTTCGGCTCCTTCGAGCACGAGTGGTTCACCCCGGGCGAGCAGACCGTGGTCCAGGCCGAGCTGGACGGCGTACGCATCGGGATCATGATCTGCTACGACGTCGAGTTCCCGGAGAACGTCCGCGCCCACGCCCTCGCCGGCACCGATCTGCTCCTGGTGCCCACCGCGCAGATGCACCCCTTCCAGTTCGTCGCCGAGTCCCTGGTGCCGGTCCGCGCCTTCGAGAACCAGATGTACGTGGCGTACGTCAACCGGACCGGACCGGAGGGCGAGTTCGAGTTCGTCGGGCTGAGCTGCCTGGCCGGTCCCGACGGCGCCGTCCGCAGCCGCGCCGGACGCGGAAAGGAACTGGTCGTCGGCGAGGTGGATCCCGCGCTGCTGAGCGCCTCGCGGGCCGCGAACCCGTATCTGCACGACCGCCGGCCCGGCCTGTACGGCTCCCTCGTCTGAGCCCGCCCCACCGTTCCACTGTCATTCGCGCAAGGAGTCCCCACCCCATGACGTCCACGGTGCCCAACGCCGTCCAGCACACCGACGCCGCCGAGCCGATCACCATGTTCGGGCCGGACTTCCCCTACGCGTACGACGACTTCCTGGCGCACCCCGCGGGCATCGGGCAGATACCGGCGACCGAGCACGGCACCGAGGTCGCCGTCATCGGCGGCGGGCTCTCCGGCATCGTGGCCGCGTACGAGCTGATGAAGATGGGCCTCAGGCCCGTCGTCCACGAGGCGGACGAGATCGGCGGCCGGCTGCGCACCGTCGGCTTCGACGGCTGCGATCCCCAGCTCACCGCCGAGATGGGCGCGATGCGCTTCCCGCCGTCCTCCACGGCGCTCCAGCACTACATCGACCTGGTCGGCCTGGAGACGAAGCCGTTCCCCAACCCGCTCTCCCCGGCGACCCCGTCGACCGTCGTCGACCTCAAGGGCGAGTCCCACTACGCGCGCACCATCGACGACCTGCCGCAGGTCTACCGCGATGTGATGGACGCCTGGAACCGCTGCCTGGAGGAGGGCGCGGACTTCTCCGACATGAACCGCGCGATGCGTGAGCGCGACGTGCCGCGGATCCGGGAGATCTGGGCGAAGCTCGTCCAGAAGCTCGACAACCAGACCTTCTACGGATTCCTCTGCGACTCCGACGCCTTCAAGTCGTTCCGGCACCGGGAGATCTTCGGCCAGGTCGGCTTCGGTACCGGCGGCTGGGACACCGACTTCCCCAACTCCATCCTGGAGATCCTCCGCGTCGTCTACACCGAGGCGGACGACCACCACCGGGGCATCGTCGGCGGCAGCCAGCAGCTCCCGCTTCGGCTCTGGGAGCGCGAGCCGCAGAAGATCGTCCACTGGCCGCTCGGTACGTCGCTGTCCTCGCTGCACAACGGCGAGCCGCGCCCCGCCGTTACCCGGCTGACCCGCACCGCCGGCAACCGGATCACCGTCACCGACGCCACCGGCGACATCCGCACCTACCCGGCCGCGATCTTCACCGGGCAGTCCTGGCTGCTGCTCTCGAAGATCGACTGCGACGACGCGCTCTTCCCGATCGACCACTGGACGGCGATGGAGCGCACCCACTACATGGAGTCGTCCAAGCTCTTCGTCCCCGTCGACCGGCCGTTCTGGCTCGACAGGGACGAGACCACGGGGCGGGAGAGCATGTCGATGACACTCACCGACCGGATGACCCGGGGGACGTACCTCCTGGACGACGGCCCCGACAAGCCCGCCGTCATCTGCCTCTCGTACACCTGGTGCGACGACAGCCTGAAGTGGCTGCCGCTCTCCCCGAACGAGCGCATGGACGTCATGCTCAAGTCGCTCGGCGAGATCTACCCGGACGTGGACATCCGGAAGCACATCATCGGCAACCCGGTGACGGTTTCCTGGGAGAACGAGCCGTGGTTCATGGGCGCGTTCAAGGCCAACCTGCCGGGCCACTACCGCTACCAGCGACGGCTGTTCACCCACTTCATGCAGGACCGCCTGCCCGCCGACCGCCGCGGCCTGTTCCTCGCGGGCGACGACATCTCCTGGACGGCCGGCTGGGCCGAGGGCGCCGTACAGACCGCGCTCAACGCCGTGTGGGGTGTGATGACCCGGTTCGGCGGCGCGACCGATGCGACGAACCCCGGCCCCGGCGACGTCTTCGACGACATCGCCCCGGTCGAACTCCCGGAGGACTGAGGGGCGTTACAGCTGTCCGTTACGCGGGCCGGCAGACGCTGCGCTGCCGGCCGAGGCCCGAGATCTCGACCTCCATCACATCGCCCGGTCCCAGGTACGGGAAGCGGCCGGACAGCGCCACGCCCTGCGGGGTGCCGGTGTTGATGATGTCGCCGGGCTCCAGCACCAGGTACTGCGACAGGTGGTGCACCAGGTGCGCCACGCTGAAGATCATGTCCGCGGTGGAGGAGTCCTGCCGGGACTCACTGTTGACGTAGCTGCGCAGCCGCAGCTGCTGCGGGTCGCCCACCTCGTCGGCCGTCACCAGCACCGGGCCCAGCGGATTGAACGTGGCGCAGCTCTTGCCCTTGGACCACTGTCCGCCCGATTCCTCCAGCTGGAAGGCCCGTTCGGAGACGTCGTTGCTGACGGCGTAGCCGGCGATGTGGGCGGCGGCGTCGGCGGGGGAGTCCAGGTAGGAGGCGCGGCGGCCGATGACGACGGCCAGCTCCACCTCCCAGTCCGTCTTCTTCGAGCCGCGCGGGATCAGCACGTCGTCGTACGGGCCGACGACGGTGTTCGGCGACTTGTAGAAGAGGATCGGCTGCTCGGGCGGCTCGGCACCCGACTCCGTCGCGTGGGCCGCGTAGTTCTGGCCGATGCAGAGCAGCGCGGAGGGCCGGGCCACGGGGGCGCCGATCCGTTGGCCGGTGATGTCGGTCTCCGGGAGCACCGGCTCGGCGGGCACCAGGTGCGGGTTGTCGGCGAGCGCGGCAAGGAACGCGCCGTCGATGTCGTCGGTGATGCCGGACAGGTCGTAGTGACGGCCCTCGGGGCAGACGAGGACCGGGCGCTCGTGGCCCGGCTCGCCGATGCGCATCAGTCGCATGTGGTGAAATCTCCTGAACGGTACGGGTATCGGGGGCTCCGCGAGCCTCAGTGCAGGCGGGTCAGGGCGTCGGCGGTGACGGCGTGGACCGGGGGTCGCCCGGCGAGCAGCCGCAGCACCTCGTTGACGGCGCTGGTGCCCAGCCGCTGCCGGCACTCGACGCTGCCCGCCGCCTGGTGCGGGGTGAGCAGCACGTTCGGCAGGGCACGGAACGGGTGGTCGGCGGGCAGCGGCTCGTCGTCGAACACGTCGATCGCGGCGTCCAGCCGGCCCGTGGCCAGCTCGGCGAGGAGCGCGTCCTCGTCGACCAGCCACGACCTGGCGGTGTTCACCAGGCCCGCCCCGTCCGGCATCAGCGCCAGCTGTCCGGCGCCGATCATCCGGCGGGTCTCCTCGGTGACGGGTGCGTGCACGGCCACGATCCTGCTGTGCGAGAGCAGCGTTTCGAGAGGTACGCACTCCACGCCGAGCTCCTCGGCGTCGGCGGCGGACAGGTACGGGTCGGTGACGCTCACCCGCGCCCCCATCGCCCGCACCAGGGCGATGTAGGCACGCCCGGTGCGGGAGGCGCCGATCACGCCGATGCGGCTGCCGTGGATCTCGTGGCGCGGCGGGGCCTCGCTCGCCGCCGCCCACTCCAGCCCGCCGCGCAGGGCGTGGTCGAAGCGCTGGATGCGGTGGAGCAGCGAGAGCGTGAAGGCGAGGGCCACCTCGGCGACCGGGCGGGCCATCTCGTCACCGGCCTGGGTGACCAGGATCCCCCGCCGGAACACCTCTTCGGTGACATAGGGCGCGACCGCCGAGCCGGTGTGCGCCACCAGCTCCAGCCGGTCGGCCGGTCCGAGGAGCCCGGCGTCCACCTTGGGCGCCCGCCACGAGGTGATCAGCGCACGGGCGCCGGGCAGCGCGGCCGCGACCGCCGCCCGGTCCCAGTGGTCGTCGATGACGGTGAGTTCGGCCGCCCGCTCCAGCTCCCGCCACACCTCGGCGGTGAAGAACTGGGCCCGCAGGCCCGGCGGTACGGCGACGACCACCCGGGAGCGGTCGGCAGGATCAGGAGAGCCAGGCATCGAGGTGCTCCGCAACGAAGGCGTCATCGGTCAGCCAAGGGTAGGCCGCGGCCACCCGGCTGATCTCCTCGGCCTGTCCGGGGGAGAGCGTCTCGGCCGGGTCCAGGCACCGGATGTTCGCCAGCAGACCCTGGCGGCGCAGCACTTCGTGGACCCCGGCGATGCAGCCGCGGAACGCGCCGCGCACATCGAAGACCGCGCTGTTGGCGTCGGTCAGTTCGGGGCGCCGGGCCAGGCAGCGCACCATCGCCTCGTGGTCCCCGCCGCGCGCCCTGCGGACGTCGTCGAGGAGGGTCACCGCGGAGCGGGTCCACACGGCCCACTGGCCGAGGAGCCCGCCCGCGAACCAGCGCGGCCCGCCGCCCGCGGTCTCGTACGGGGTGAGCAGATCACCGATGATGTCGTCGTCGTTGCCGGTGTACAGCGCCACCTCGTCGGCCCGGTCGGCGGCGGCCACGGCGCGTACGACATCGGCGGTGCGGTAGCGGTCGAACGGAGCGATCTTCACCGCGGCCGTGTTGGGCAGATCGGTGAACGAGGACCAGAAGTGCGGCGAGAGGTAGCGTCCGCCGACCGCCTCCTGGAGGTAGAAGCCGATCACCGGCAGCACCTCGCCGACCGCCCGTGCCCGGTCCAGCAGGCCCTTCTCGTCCGCGCCGGGCACGGCCGGGCTGAGCAGCACCGCGTCGTAACCGAGCTCGGCGGCGGTCTCGGCCTCGGCGACGGCCTGCGCTGTGTAGCCGCAGGCACCGGCGACCTTGATGAACGGCCGGCCGGCCTCGGCGTCGATCGTCTCGGCGGCGAGCTCCAGGACCGGCCGGAACAGGCCGACCTCCGGTTCACGGATCTCGAACTGGGTGGTGTGCACGGCGACGGCGACGCCGCCCGCGCCCGAGGCGAGGTAGTAGCGGGTCAGCGCACGCTGCCGGCGCTCGTCGAAGGAGCCGTCGTCGTGCAGGGCGAGCGGGTGCGCGGGGATCACCGCACCGTGGGCGAGCGCGTCCAGGGCGGGGGTCGGCGCGAGGGAGGGAGTGGACATGGAGTGGATCAGAACCTTCCGTCACGGACCTGGAACTTGGTGGGCTTGCCGGACAGCGGCAGCCCGCGGCGCAGCCAGTCGGCCTGCCACTCGACGAGGGTGCGCAGCGTGACGTCCGGGTAGCCGAACAGCGAGTGGCAGCGGCTCGCGTCGGAGAGCAGCGCGGTCGGTGCCTCCTCGCCGGCGAAGACCGGCTCCTTGCCGAACTCCTCGCCGAACCAACGGGCGATGCGGCGTACCGAAGCGGTCTCCGGGCCGGTGAGGTTGAGGGTGAACGCCTCGCCGTCGGTGGCGTGCAGCAGCGAACGCAGCGCGACCTCGTTGGCGTACCCCTGCCACACGACATTGGCGTGACCGGTCGTCACATCGACGGGCTCGCCCGCCTGCACCCGGTAGGCGATGTCGGCGAGGACGCCGTAGCGCAGGTCGACCGCGTAGTTGAGGCGGATGTTGGCGACCCTGGTGCCACGGGTCAGCGCCGCGTGGCCGAAGATCCGCTCCCGGCCCAGGCACGACATGGCGTACTCACCGACCGGGCCCACCGGGTCGCTCTCGGTGCAGCCGCCGGAGGAGACCGGCACCAGCGGGTACACATTGCCGGTGGAGAACGCGGCGATCCGCGCCCCCGACCAGCGGCGCGCCACCCGGTCCGGCATCGCGGCGTTCACCGCCCAGGCGTGCGAAGGGGCCCCGGCGGAGCCGAACTTGGCGCCGACCATGAAGACCACGTTCCCGGCGTCCGGCAGTTCGGCCAGGTCGGCGGCCGGGTCCATCAGGTCGAAGGCCACGGTGGAGACCCCGGCGGCCTCCAGCTCATCGGCGGCGGTCCTGTCGGACCAGCGGGAGACCGCGTACACGGTCACGTCCTGGCGGCCCGCGGCGTCCAGCGCCCGGCGGGCCAGCCGGCACAGGCTGGGGCCCATCTTGCCGCCGGCGCCGAGCACCAGCAGATCGCCTTCGAGACGGCCGAGATCGGCGACGAGCGCGGGGGAGGGGGTGGCGAGCCGCTCTTCGAGCGCGGCCTCATCGGTGAACATTGGTTGCTATCCCTTGATTCCGGACGCGGTGACGCCCTCGGTGAAGTAGCGCTGGCCCACCATGTACGCGGCGAAGATGGGCACGAACGCGATGACGGAGCCGGAGAGCACCACATTGAGCGGCACGTTCTGCTGCTGTAGAGAGGCGATGCCGACGGTCAGGGTGCGCATGTCGGTGGACTGGCCGATGACCAGCGGCCACAGGAAGTCGTTCCAGTGCCACAGGAAGACGAAGACACCGAGGGTGGCCAGGATCGGCTTCAGCAGCGGCAGCACGATCCGGTAGAAGATCTGCCACTCGTTGCAGCCGTCCAGCCGGGCCGCCTCGAAGAGTTCGTCCGGCAGCCCCTGGATGAACTGCCGCATCAGGAAAACCGCCTGGGCGTTGGCCAGGGTCGGCACGATCAGACCCCAGTACGTGTCCACGCCGCCGAGTTTCGCGATCATCGCGAAGGTCGGGATCATCGTGACGTGGTACGGGACCATCACCATCGACAGGAACGACCAGAACATCGTCTCCCGGCCGGGGAACCGCTTCTTGGCGAAGGCGTACCCGGCGAGCGAGGCGAGCAGCAGCACGCCGACGACCGAGACGACCGCGTAGATCAGCGTGTTGAACAGCCAGCGCGGCACGTCCTGGGCGTTCATGACGGTGTCGTACGCCTCGCCGGTCAGCGGCCACGGCAGCAGGCTGCCGGGGAACTCGACCGCCGCGGACGGCTTCAGGGAGAGCACGACCATCGCGTAGAACGGGAAGACCGTCACGATCGCGGCCACCGTCAGCAGCACGGCGCGGCCGATCCGGCCGGCCCGGCTGGGCCGCATGCCGTGCGGGACGGTGTCCTGCTCCGAGAGCTTTCGCAGCTTGCGCGCGGCGCGGCGCCCGGCCCGGTCGGGGGCCGCGGGAGTCTTCGGCGCGGGCGGGGTCTCGGTCTGGGCGGGTGCTGCGGTCATGGTCACTGGTCCTTCCCGATCACGAGCCGCTGGATCACCGCGACCACCACGGTCAGCGCGAAGAGCGCGACGCCGATGGCGGAGGCGTAACCCAGGTCGAAGTACTTGAAGCCCGCGTCGTAGAGCTGGAAGACGAGCGTGTAGCTGGCGTTGGCGGGGCCGCCGCCGGTCATCGTGTAGACCGCGTCGAAGACCTGGAACGAGGCCGTCGTCTCGATCACGGCGAGGAAGAACAGGGCGGGCTTGAGCTGCGGCAGCACGATGTACCGGAACCGCTGCCAGGGGCCCGCGCCGTCGGTGAGCGCCGCCTCCTCCAGCTCACGTGGAATGTCCTGCATCCGGGCCAGCAGGATGAGCATCCCGTACCCGAAGCGGGACCAGACGCCGACGATCGCGAGTGCGGGGAGCACCAGCACGTCGTCGGAGAGCCAGGAGCCCTCGGACATCCCGAACCAGCTCATCAGGGTGGACCATGGCCCACCGGTCGAGAAGATCCAGACGAAGACGGTGGCGGCCAGCACCAGCGAGGTGACGACCGGCAGGAAGAACACCGAACGGAAGAACTTGGCGCCGCGGAACGCGCGGCGGGTGATCAGGGCCAGGGACACCGAGGCGATCAGCGTGCCCGGCACGGCGAGCACGGTGTAGAGGACCGTGACCTTGAGTGCCTGCCAGAACAGCGGGTCGTCCCACAGGCGGGTGAAGTTGTCCAGCCCGATGAAGCTGCCGCCGCCCGTCAGGGAGTAGTCGGTGAAGCTCATCAGCACCCCGGCGATGCCCGGACCGAACCGGAACGCCAGGAAGAGCAGGAAGCACGGAAGGACGAAGAGCAGGCCGATCCGGGCCTCGCGGCGCGCCTGCGGCCCGCTGCGACGGCCCCGGCGGGTTGGTTCCGCGACGACTGCCACGGGGATCTCCTTGCGGTACGGGGGAATTGCGGGGGTCGGGGATGCCTCCGGGGAGGGGGCGGTGCCGGTCCGAGTGCGGCCGGACCCGGCACCGCGCCCGGTCGGTCAGCGGCCGAGCATCGCCTGCGCGGCCTTCTGCGCGGCGTTCAGCGCCTCCTGCGGGCTCTTCTTGCCCAGCAGCGCCGCCTGGATCTCCGGCGCCAGGACGCCCTGGACCTCACGGGCCTTGTCCTGGAGCGGGCCCACGTCCATGGTCGGCAGCGTGGCGCCGACCGCGCTCTGGAGGGCGTCGCCCGGGTACAGGTCGCCGCCGGACTTGCGGGCCGGGAAGTAGCCCGCGCCCTTTTGCAGGCCGGCCGCGTTCTTCGACTCGGCGACGAAGTTCAGCCAGTCGCCGGTGTTCTTCTTGTCGGCGCCCTTCAGCATCGACAGCGCGCCGACCGTGCCGTAGCCGACCGACTTCGCGTCCTTCAGCGGCGGCTGGACGACGATGTTCTCCTTGCCCCAGAACGGCTCGACGTCCGCCGGGGTGTTCTGCCAGGTACAGGCCACCTTGCCCTTGGCGGTCGGGGTCTGCTCCAGCTTGGGCGTGGTGGTGACCAGGTCCTTGTCGGTGTAGCCGCCGTCGACCAGCTCCTTCAGGTACGTCAGCGCCTTGACGCCGGCCGCGTCGTTGAAGGTGACGGTCTTGCCGTCCTCGGAGAACACGTTGCCGCCGGCCTGCCACAGCAGCGGGTAGAAGGTCATGTTCAGGGTCTGCTGGGTGTCGCCGCTGTAGCTGGTGGCGTAGTAGCCCTTCTCCTTCAGCTTCGGGGCCAGTGCCTCCAGCTCCGCCCAGCTCGTCGGGTAGGTCTTCTCACCGATCGCGGCGAACACCCGCTTGTCGCAGATCAGCGGGTTGGCGCTGGTCAGGACCGGGGTGCCGAGCGCCTTGCCGTCGATCGTGACGGACTTCAGCGCGAAGTCGGTGTAGTCCGACTTGGCGTCGGCCGGCATGTAGTCGTCGGCCGGGACGATGCTCTTGGCGTACTTCGGCAGCTGGTCCGGGATCAGGTAGACCGCGTCCGGGCCTTTGCCGGAGGCGATCGCGGTGGCCAGCGCGGTGTCGCGGTTGGCCCACGGGAAGGTCTCCACCTTCACCTTGACGCCCGAGTGCTCCTTCTCGAACGCCTTGACCAGGCCGTCCCAGTACGCCTTGTTCTTGGCCTCGTCGAAGATGACCGGGTAGGTCCACATGGTGACGGTGTTGTCGTCGCTGCCGCTGCCGGAACAGCCGGCCAGCACACCGGCGGCGAGCGCGGTGGCCAGCACGGGGGCGGCGACGGCGCGGACTCTGGAACGGCGGGTGAGGAGACGGGACATGGTGTGGTCCTCCGAGGACGTGAGGGTGGGGCGGGGAAGAGAGTGAGTCACTGGGCCGGGACCGTCTGGACGGTGCCGGTGTGGCGGGCGCGTTCGGCGGCGAACGCCGCGAGATGGCTGCCGAGCGAGGTGGCGGGACCGGAGCGGACCGCCCCGGCGTCACCCGTGGCGACGGCGGTGACGAACGCCTCGACGAGCGCGGCGTCCCCGCCACCGTGCCCGTCAGCCGCGTTCGAACCGGAGGCGCCGAGTTCATGGACGGTGGTTTCGCCGGTACGGAAGTCCTGCACCGTGACCCGCTCGCCGTCGCCGATCAGCCAGCCGTGCGAGCCGAAGATCCGGGTCTGGCGGTGCGTCTGCTCGGTGAACGCCACCATCTGGAAGGTCGCGGTCACCCCGTCCGTCAGCTGCATTGCGAGGACCTGGTGGTCGACCACGTCGTTGTCGCCGCGGTACGCGCAGACGCCGTACGGGCCCTCACGCAGAGCCTGCACGAGACCGGCCTCGTCGGTCGCCTCGGTGACATGGGTGACCGGCCAGACCGCGCCCTTCTCGCGCAGCGTCGGCATGTAGAGCTTCAGCGCGCTGTACGGGCAGTCGGACTCGACCGCACAGTCGAGACAGCGCCCCGCGGATCCGGCCGGGGCATTCTCGGGCCGGAAGTGCTTCAGGGAGCCGAAGCTGGAGACCCGCTCGATCCGGCCGCCCATCACGTACGTGATCCAGTCCAGGTCGTGGCAGGACTTGGCGAGCAGCATCGGCGAGGAGTCCTTCTCGCTGCGCCACGGCCCGCGCACATAGCTGTGGGCATAGTGCCACCAGCCGACCGGCTCCAGATGGTCGAGGGAGACCAGCTGACCGAGCACGCCGGAGTCCACGACCTCCTTCACCAGGTCGGTGTACGGGGTGTATCGCATGACGTGGCACACCGCGAACAGGACCCCGGACCGCTCCACGCCCTCGACGATCCGCCGGGTCTCCTCCTCGGTCGGGGCGAGGGGCTTCTCGGCGAGGATCGCGTAACCGGCCTCGGCCAGCGCCAGCACCGGCTCCACATGGAAGCGGTCCTGGGTGGCGACGACGACGGCGTCGGCAATGCGGTTCTCGACCAGCGGCCGCCAGTCGTCGAACTCGACGGGTGCGCCGGCCGCGGCCCGCGCCGCGGGGCGCGGGTCGGCGACGGCGACGAGCTCGGCGCGCTCGGGGTGCGCCTTGATCCACTCGGCGTACGTCAGACCGCGGTTGCCTGCGCCGACGAGCGCGACCCGTACGGGCCGGCCGGTGATCGGGGTATGCGTGGACACGGGAATCCCTGGTGCTCGGTGGTGCTCGATGAACGGGGTGGTCAGACGCGCAGCGTGGCCGCGGTGTGGGCGACGCGGTCGCCCTCGTCCGGCAGCGCGGTGCGCTCGGTGCCGTCCTCGACGCAGCCGGTGTGCAGCAGATGGCTGTCGCCGGTGAACGCCGCGGGCCGCAGTTCGAGCCGGCCGCCGGTGAAGGTGGAGCCGGTGTTCCGGTAGCGGTTGGGGCCTTCGGTGACCAGCACATGGGCGGTGCCCTTGGGCGCGGTCGAGTCGAGGCCGGTGAGCTGCCAGTCGACGGTCCGTCCGGAGCCGGTGCGGGCGAGCAGTGCGCCGTCCTTGTTGGTGCCGCTCAGCCGGGTGCCGTCGACGCGCAGCCGCTGGTCCTTCGCCGAGGTCAGCTTCAGCCCGGTGTCGCGGAGTTCGCCGCCGAGCACGGTGATGTCGGTGTGCGCGAGCGAGACGGGGGCGGTGTCCTTGGAGCCGGTCAGCGTGCACTGGTCCAGGGTGAGCGGGCCGGTGCCGTTGAGGACCGCGCCGTCGACGCCCTTGAGGACGCTGCGCTGGACGGTGAGCGGGGCGGTGACGTTGGCCTGGGTGATCTCGGCGCCCGCCGCGAACGCGAACGAGGAGTCGGCGATCACATTGGGCCGGGCGGAGAGGTCCGAGGCCCGGGAGACGATCAGCGGCCCGGTGGCCGTACAGCCGCGCATCTGCACACCGTCGGCGTTGACCCAGAGCATCCCGGAACCGGCGAGGGACTTCTTGCCGATGACCAGGACGTCCTCCAGGGTCAGATCGGTGATCTTTACCCGGGCCACGAACCAGGAGCAGGCATGCCGGCGTACGGTGATCCGCTTGGCCCTGCCGCCCCAGGCCGCTCCGGAGTTGGCGAAGGTCATCAGCCCGGAGTTGCCGGTGTACACGAGGTCGTGCTCGAACTGGCCGTGCGTCACGAACGGGCCCTCGTCGTCACCGTCGCCGTGGCAGTTGGTGACGTAGCAGTAGGCGGAGGCCGTGAAGTCGTTGAGATGACGGGCGTTGGAGGTGTGACAGTCCTCGACGTGCCCGTACAGGCAGTAGATCTGCTGGGTGAGGTAGCCCGCGCCGCCGTAGGTGACGGACTTCGGGTTGGTCAGCGAGCACTGCTCGGTGCGGTAGTACGTGCACCAGCGGCGCATCACGACCGGCCAGAAGGTGCCGATGGCCTCGATCCCGGAGACGTCGCAGCGCACCGCGTACTCGTACGCGATTGGGTGCGAGCCGGTCATCTCGTCCTCGCCCCAGCCCTCGAAGACCATGTTGCGGACGTGGGCGCGGTCGACGGGCTCGACGTGGGTCCAGGTCAGGGTGCGACCCGCGGCCAGGTCCCAGCCGATCTGGTAGTTGACCCGGATGTGCGTCGCGTCGACGACATCGGTGACCTGGACGAGCCGCTGGATCTCCTTCTCGTACTTCCCCGCCAGGGCGTTGATCTCCACGGCCCACCACTGGCCCACGGCGAACTTCGAGGAGTCACCGACCTCGAAGAGGTCCGAGAGGTCCGGCATCGCCGCGCTCAGGGAGTGTCTGACGGTGGTGTCGGTGACGGTGCCGCGGAAGGAGAGGACGGCGCCGAAGGGGTTGTCGTGGGTGTTCTTCTCGATGCCTTCGGTGCGTATGCGGT